>JBBSHV010000053.1:0-14054 GCA_038232435.1 Gemmatimonadales bacterium
CGTCCCGCAGGTACTTGGAAACAGGCCCGGCAGGAATCGAACCTGCAACCGCCGGTTTTGGAGACCGGTGCTCTACCAATTGAGCTACGGACCTACACCGCTCGAACCCCAAAACAGAGGGGTGGCTGACGGGGATTGAACCCGCAACCCCCGGAACCACAATCCGGTGCTCTAACCAATTGAGCTACAGCCACCGTGTTTGGGTGTTTTCCACCCAAGCCTTTCATCTTAATTGGATCACGGGTGCCGGGCAACGCCTTCGGATCGCGATTCCGAATCGGGGCTCAAACCGCGGCTCTATCACCACGACGAAACCCTAGGGCGCGGCTGAAGGCCGCGCCCTACTTGGCCCGATCCATATACTCGCCCGTCGTCGGATTCACACGGACTTTCTCGCCCGTGGAAACGAACTCCGGGACGTTTACCGTCACCCCGTTCTCCAGCTTGGCCGGCTTGCTCGATGCGGTCTTGGTCGCCGTCTTCATTACCGGTGCCGTATCCACGACCTCCAGCACCATCGAGTTGGGGAGCTGGATGCCGATAGGATTACCGTCGTAATACTCGGCCTGGATCTTCATCCCGGGCTGCATCCACTGGGCAGCATCGCCCAGCGCCTCGTCGTCCATCTCGATCTGGTCGTAGTTGCTGGTGTTCATGAAGTGGTACGTGTCACCACCCTGATACATGAACTCGAGATCGTGCGTCTCCATCGCCGCCCGCTCGATGGAGTCGGCCGCGCGGAAACGGTGCTCAAAGCTGGAGCCGGTCCTGATGTTCTTGAGCTTGGCCTGCACCATCGCGCGCAGGTTTCCCGGCGTGTGGTGGCGAAACTCAATCACTCGGCACGGCTCGCCCTCGAACACGAGCACCATCCCACGGCGAATCTGCGTGGCGGGCATCGCCATTCTTTATATCCTCTGGAAAACGTAGATAGCTTCTAAGGATAGCGCCTCAGCTTGTGGCGGACAACCGCGCGCCAGCTACGCTGGGCGCCGCCCTCGGTGACGCCCGAAGTGTGGGCTCCAATGCCTGCCACACGGTTTCCGCCACTATCCGCTCGCCGGTAGCATTCGGATGCACACCGTCACCCTGGTTCAGATCGGGGTCGCCGGCCACGCCTTCTAGCAAAAACGGAATAAGCGCGACCCCCTTCTCCCTCGCCAGCTCTCCATACATGTCGTGGAAGCGTGTGGTGTACTCGCTGCCCAGGTTGGGCGGTGCCTCCATCTGCACCAAAAAGATCTTGGCGTTCGGCTTGGCCGCCTTTGTCCGATCCAGGATGGTGGCGATATTTGCGCGCGCCGCCGCGACCGGAAGACCGCGCAGCGCGTCGTTCGCGCCAGTCTCGATCACCACGACGTCGGCCGGTGCGCGCAGCACCCAGTCAATGCGATGCACAGCGCCAGCCGACGTTTCGCCGCTCACACCCGCGTTCACCACCTTGATCGGGATGCCGGCCGAGTCTGCCTTGTGCTCGATCAGCATCGGGAACGCCTGGTCCGGCGCCAGTCCGTAGCCCGCGGTGAGGCTGGTACCGATGAAGAGCACCGTCGGGCCGCGTTCGCTTGCCGCCGCACCCGGGGTGGGCGCGGTGGCGACGGCGACGCGGGTCGCGGCTGGCTCGCCTCGTGTAGTCTTATCTTTCCCCGCAGGTGCGCATGCGACAGCCGACAGCATGCCGGTGCACACGCAGGTCCACAGGGCCGCGCTCACGATTTTCATATATATCACGTTATATCACGTCACGTTGATGCTAATTGCCGAGTCGTTGACTAAGGAGTATCGGAGCGGAGAGCGAACGCTCGCCGTGCTGCGCGATGTGTCGTTCGCCGTCCATCCGGGTGAGCTCGTCGCAATCACCGGGCCTTCAGGAAGCGGCAAGACGACGCTGCTGGGACTCCTCGCAGGATTGGATACACCAAGCTCCGGTCGCGTGATCCTGGACGGCGCCGACATGTCTCGAATGTCTGAGGATGAGCGCGCGCGCGTCCGCTCCGCAAAGGTTGGCTTCGTTTTCCAAAGTTTTCAGCTCATCCCAACTCTTACCGCGGCTGAGAACGTCCAGGTCCCGCTGGAACTGCGCGGCGAATCCGGCGCAGCCGAGCGTGCCTCAGAGCTGCTCGAGCGCGTGGGGCTCGCCGCGCGCGGGTCACACTTCCCCATGCAGTTGAGTGGCGGCGAGCAGCAGCGCGTCGCCATCGCCCGCGCGTTCGCCAACAATCCTTCCATCCTATTCGCCGACGAGCCTACGGGAAATCTCGACGCCGCCAGTGGCGCGCGTGTGGTCGAGCTGCTGGAAGATCTGAATCACGAATCCGGCTCGACCGTGGTCCTCGTCACACACGATCCGATGGTGGCTGCCCGAGGCCGACGGCAGATCCGCCTGGCGGACGGCATTGTCATCGAAGACACAGGTGCGCAGCCGCTCCCGTCGATCGACGTCATGGGCGCGGCAAGCACGCTCGGATGAGCAACATATCGAGCAACATATCGAGCAACGTTTTATGAGCGCTTCGCCGCTCCAGCTCGCCGGACTTGCGTGGCGCGAGAGTCGCTCAGCGCGACGCAGGCTGTTCCTGTACATGTCCACCATCGCTGTCGGCGTCGCCGCGCTCGTCGCGATCGATTCCTTCGCCCGCAACGTCACGCGCTCGGTCGTCGAGCAATCCCGGTCACTGCTCGGCGGAGATGTGCAGTTCACATCGCGCCGGCCGTTTTCCAAGGACGTCGAGGCTCTACTCGATTCATTGAGCCGGGGCGGCATCCCCAACGCACGATCCACAACATTTCCGTCGATGGCGCTGGTTCCGCGCACCGGCGGAACCAGACTCACGCAAGTGCACGGCGTGGGCGCGCGGTATCCGCTGTACGGCAGGATCACAACTACACCCGCGGGTAGATACGAGACACTCACATCCGGCCCCAACGCACTTGTCGATCCATCGATTCTGATCGCGACAGGCGGGCGCGTGGGTGACACCCTGACGCTGGGGTACGGACGCTTTGTCATCAGCGGTACACTGAAAGATGTGCCAGGCACGTCAGGCCTCTCCTCCGCGTTCGGACCACGAGTTTACGTGCCCGAGCGATACGTTCCCGAAACACAGCTGCTCACGTTCGGGAGCACCGCTGAATACACGGCGCTGCTCCGTCTACCCAGAGATACCGATCCAAAAACCTTCATAGCACGCTTCAGGAGACGGCTGCTCAGGGATGATGTCAGAACGCGAACGGTAACCGACACGGAGCAACAGGCCGCGCGCGCAACGGACACTCTGGCGACCTTTATCGGGATCGTAGGATTGATCGCGCTGCTTCTGGGCGGGATCGGTGTCGCCAGCGGCGTGCGCGCGTTTGTCGGCCGCAAGATCGACACTGTCGCGATCTTCCGCTGCCTTGGCGCATCTGGAAATCAGGTGCTCGCGATGTACGTGGTGCAGGCGGCCGTTATGGGGCTGGCTGGAGCCGCGATCGGAGCCGCGCTCGGCGTCGGCATTCAGTTTCTTCTGCCCTATGCCTTCGCGGATCTACTGCCGGTCGACGTACACGTAACGCCGGAGCCGGTCGCGATACTCACCGGTCTGCTCACGGGCGGATGGATAGCGCTCGTCTTCGCGCTGCGCCCACTAATCGCGTTACGCAATGTGTCTCCGCTGCAGACGCTCCGTAGAGACGCGGACGCGGATGTGCTGCGCGTTCGGTGGAATGACTTCCCTCGGCTACTCGTCGATATCGCGCTCGTCGCCAGTGTCGTCGGTGTGGCCGTGACGCGCGCACAGACGGTGAAGCAGGGACTTGGACTCGCCGCCGCGACGGGATTGGTGCTGCTGATCCTCGCTCTCGTCGCAACGGCGCTGTCATATGTCGCCCGCCGCGCGCTACGTTCGGGGTGGCCCTACGTCGTTCGGCAGGGCGTGGCAAATGTATATCGTCCAGCCAATCAAACACGTGCGGTGCTTCTGTCCCTCGGATTCGGCGCATTCCTGGTCACGACGCTGTACCTGGTGCAGGACAATGTTGTTCGTGATCTGTCAATCAATGCCGCATCATCGGGCGCAAACCTGCTGCTCTTCGACGTGCAGGACGATCAGGCCCAGCCAATCGACTCGACCATTCGCGCGCGCGGATTCAAGGTGGTGCAACAGTCGCCGCTCGTCGCCATGCGAATAGCAGCGATCAATGGACGCACCCTGGCGCAGCTCACCGCCGACTCCGGCAAGAACGGTCGAGCGCGCTGGGCTGTGCGCCGGGAATATCGCTCCACGTTTCGCGACTCCATGACCGCTGGCGAGCAGATTGTCGGTGGACGCTGGTTTCGGCCGGTGACGACGCCCATGGCGCCCGGCGACACTGGCGAAGTCTCCTTGGACGAAGGGCTCGCGCAGGAATTGCGCGTCAACCTTGGCGACGTCATCACGTGGAACGTGCAGGGCGTTCAGATCTCGACCCGGGTCACCAGCTTGCGGTCAATCAAGTGGGCGCGGTTCGAGCCCAACTTCTTCGCTGTTTTTCCATCGCGCGTTCTGGCGGACGCTCCGCACCAATACACGATTCTGGCAAAGGTGCCCGGCGCCGTCGCGGTGGCCGAGCTTCAGCGCGACATGGTCACGCGATTTCCCAACGTGTCGAGCATCGATCTGTCGCTGATAGTTGAGACCATCGGACGCATCGTGGACAAGGTCGGAACCGCCGTGCGCTTCATGGCACTGTTCAGTCTGGTAATGGGAATTCCCGTTCTCTTCAGCGCTGTGTCGGCAACACGGCGCGAGCGGATTCGCGAGAGCGTTCTTCTAAAGACTCTGGGCGCCACGCGTGCGCAGATCCTGCGCATTCTCCTCACCGAGTATGCGCTCCTCGGCGTGCTCGGAAGTCTCACCGGACTGGTGCTCGCCATCGGTGGCGGATGGGGGCTGGTCCACTTCATCTTTCACGTCCGGTATTCCCCGTCGCTCGTACCCGCGTCCATAATCGCGGGGCTGATGACGACGATCGCCGTGGTAATCGGTGTGATCGCCGGCCGGGGCGTGTTCAAGGAGACCGCGATGGCGGCACTGCGGGAGGGATGAAACAAAGGACCGGCCAACGCAGCCGGTCCTTCGCAAGCATCCGCGGCGTAGTGGCGTTGCTGCTGTGTTGCTGCTGTGTTACTGCTGGCGCACGATGTATATCCGGCCGTTCAGATCGGTCGCGGCCGATCCTCCCGAATTCGTTACGGTGACGGTGCGTGCGCCGCCGGTAGTGAGCGACGTGAGGAAGTAGTTCGCGGACGAACCGGGGACGCTCGCCTGTACAGTCGTACGCCCGTCGCCAATGGCCTTGACCGGCAGGTAGCTCGAGACGTTCTCGTTTCCAAGCTGTGTGCCCGCAACGAGCTGGCGCAACGTGTAGCTCTTGTAGTTGTACACGGCGTTCAGACCCGGAATGCTTCGGTGGTCCGTGTACATGGTGACCAGCCAGCGCGACAGCAGCGTGTCGAGCGGTGCGCCGGCGGACTTGGTAAGATTGACCGTTCCCGTGTCGGGGCCGGCAACGAGCTTTCGGGTCAGAATGCGCGGATTGGTCCCCGAGTACCAGTCATCCAGATACCGAAGGAACGCCCACTCCGCCCCGCGCGATGCCAGGTTGTTGGCAGCCTTCGCGGTACCAACTATCGCGCCCGTCGTGTCAGGACGCCCGACGTAGTACTTGGTGCGCGCAAAGTTCTGGAGAAAGTACGCCTGCAGCACTGGAGCGCTGAGCTTGTCCACGTCGGCGAACGCGACAGTGAAGTTGTCACCGAAGCCAGCGCGTGCGCGGCCCACTACGTCCTCGGCCATGTGCGCCAGCCCTTCGTCCAGCCAGGTCGCCTCGAAGTTGCTTATAGTCGGTGATACGTACCGGTTGCCCGAGTTGATCATGTGCTGAAACTCGTGCGCGACCGTACCGCGCGTTACCTGGCGCACGAAGTCGGCGCTGAAATCGTTTCCGTTGATTGAGGACGGGTCCGGTGCCAGAAGGTAGAAATACTCGCCCTTGTTGCTGGAGAGACATCCCTTGGACCCGGCGATGGGGTCGTACAGATCGCCTGCGAAAAAGAATCCGCCAACATAGCCGGAGCTAGTCGCGTCTCCCGTCGGCGTCAGCCTGTTCACGGCCGGCGTGTAATAGATGATGATGTGACCGTTGTTATCCAGATCGGTCGGCGAGCCAAAGTAAGCCGAGTCGGTCGGGAATGTGAACGAGTCAAATTCGTCGGCGACGCCCTGGAAATCCGCGTCAGTGAACCCGCCCGCGGGCGAGGTGACGTCGCTTACCACGAGCGCGTGCTTGCCTACCGCACGAACTTTTCCGGTGGTGACCGTGAAGCCACCAGTGCTGCAGTTAACGCTTCCGGTACCGTTGAACCCGGAAGGGGTGAGCACCTTGATCTGAAGAGTGGCTCCGACTGCGGGCGCCGTGGCTCGCGACGGTGCTGGCGGAAGCTTGTCCAGCGAGACCAACCCACCCGATTGTGTAGCACCGCCCGGTCGCGGCAATTGTGTCCGCTCGAAGTTCCTGAGCGAAGCCTCAAACATTGCGCCGCGCGGCGTTGTGGACGCCCGAGCTGACAGGAATTGTCCGGCAGGCGGAGCAAAGCTGGCCAGCGGTCCCACCGCCTGGCTCGTCATCCAGTCGCCGTGGACAGTGACTGACGGAATTGCCGGCGAGGCAACGTTGCTGTTGCCCAGGATAATGGCATACTGCGCGCTCGATAGCGCGGCCGGAATCTGCAGCCCACCCGAAGCCTGGGTGAACGTGAGCGTCCGAACGTCCCCCACCGACATAGAGCCGAGGTTAGCGGATGTCGGGTCCGGGCGATCCGGATTTGTGGGGTCGCCGCCGCAGGCAACGGTGTATGCAACGGTGCATGCAACCGCGAACGCCGCGGCGCCCGCTTTGGCCAGAGTTGATTTCACGCGCAGTTCCAGGATTGAGTGCCACGGTGCCGCTGGTGTACGATCGTACTGGCCGTCGAACTACGCCGCGCGTGTAACCGCGCGTTTACGCGTGCGCGGACACCTGCGCCGCACACGCGGCGAACACTGCCACGGTGAACGCAAGAAATGCGCGCTGCGCAAAGGGACGGCGGGCAAAGAACTGGTATATCTCGTCCATAAGTAGCTGAATAAAAAGCTGAATACGACTGACGTGACTCGAATGTGTCGTATGACGCACGAGCGGCCCGAAAGAAACGGTGGGCGGCCGCACTGGGCGCGAGATGCGTTCTGTTCATTGCAAGGGATCGAGATGGTAGCTCGCGAGCACGGCACGTCCGGCAGGCGACGTCAAATATGTGATAAACCGATTTCCAATAGTGCCATGTGGAGCTGACTTGAGCGTCGCTGCGCCAAACACAATAGGAGCACCGCGCAGCACAATAGGCTGCGCTTCCCCCCGCCCTCCTCCGCCACCACCATTCTTGATCACGACGCTGGCGGCGCGGTAGAGTGCCGCGTCCGCCGGCTCGCCCAGGTCGATCTCCGGCGGTAGCCGGAGATAGGCGAGCCCCACGTTGCGCGCAACCGATTCGTACTCCCACGCGTAGTCCAGGTTCCCGGTCTGAAGCAGAGCCACGAGATCAGCCGACTTGGGCCGCATGTTTCGCGCGGGAGCAGCGGCCTCGAGCCGGGCGGCCAAACCAGCCACGCCGTAGTATCGTTCCGCCAGCTGAAAGAGGAAAAGAGAACGGTAGCCGGCCGGGTCCAGCGTGGGATCGCTCCGGCCCACCTCGACTTGCGGACGGGTCAGTATCCGGTACCAGTTGGCCGCGGATATTTCTTGGGCACCGCGCGACCGGGGCGTATACGCCAGCACCATACGTGTGCGCCCGAGTGGCACGACCGGCCCGGCCAGCTTTGGGGCGAGCAGGCCGGAGAAGAGGGCCGTATCGGCCAGCGCGACAACATCCGCGGTGCGGCCAAGCTCGGTGATTTTCCGGGCCGTTTCGATAGAGCCGGCGTTCTCCTGCTCTACGCGCAGATGGCCGAGATTGTTGGCGCGGGCAAAGGAGTCCACCGACGCGCGGAGAGGGCGTGCCAGCGCCCCGGCGTTGAGGACCGTAATCACGTCCGCCCCACCCGCCACTCGCGTATCGGTGCAGGCCGACGCCAGAAGAGCGAGTAGGCACGCGGCCGGACGTCTGCTCAGCGGCCGAACGGGGGGGCGCATGCAGCGCATGAGTAGTAGTTTCATACCGAGCCGGTAACATACCATGGGAGATGTGTCCCCGGACCCTGAGTTTTTTATGGCGACATCCGTAGCGCACGACAATGAGCCGGTGACCGCGGCCGGACTGACGACGACCAATGCTCCGTTCATCGAGGCGGCGCGCCAGCACGGCGAGCTTTACATCGAGCAGCCATACGAGCTGTACGACGAGTCCAACCATGAGGCGTGGCGCCGTCTGTTCGCCCGCATGACCGACCGGTGGCAGCGGTATGCCAATCCCCGCTTCCTCCAGGGCGTGGAAACGCTGTGCCTCGACCCCAACGCCATCCCTCGGCTCGAGGACATCAACAAGTTTCTCGCTCCGCGCACTGGTTTTCAGGCCCGGGCGGTGAGCGGATACGTTCCGGCGTTCCTCTTCTTCGATTCGCTGCGCAAGCGCGAGTTCCCGACGACGATAACCATCAGGGACGCGGAGCGGCTGGACTACCTGCCGGAGCCGGACATCTTCCACGACATCACCGGCCACGTGCCCATGCACACCGACATGGCATTCGCCGATGCTCTGGCGCGCTTCGGCGCGGCGGCGCAGACGGCGGTCCAGATCGTGAAGGAGATCAAGGAGCCGGACGAGCAGGTACGCCGCACCACCAGTATGATGAAGGCGATGGCCCGTTTCTTCTGGTTCACGATAGAATTCGGGCTGATGCGCGCGCCGGACGGAAAGGGGATCAAGGCGTACGGCAGCGGGCTGCTGTCATCCTACGGCGAACTGAAACACAGCATCGAGTCGCCTGACGTGCAGCGGTATCCAATACAGCTTGAGTGGGTGATCAATCAGTACTTCGAGATCGATCACTATCAGCCGCTCCTCTTTGTCGTCGACTCCTTCGACCACGTCTTCGACCTGGTTGGCGAGTTGGAGAACTGGATGAAGAGCGGCAAGCTGAACAACGTTGCTGGCGGCGAGCCCGCGCTCGCGGACGTCGACGTTCGCAGTTTCATCGACGCATCGATCTGATTCAATCCTTTCCTCAAAAATGGCCACTGCGCTCGAGCGGATACCGGTTGTAGTAGTTGAACATGATCAGATCGCACAGCTGCTCGCTCGCCACATCGCCGATCTCATCAGGGACAGAGCCGCCACCGGCTCACACGCGGTGCTGGGGCTCGCTACGGGCAGCACGCCGATCGGTATATACCGCGAGTTGATCCGGATGCACCGGACCGAGGGGTTGGACTTTTCCGCGGTGGTGACGTTCAACCTGGATGAGTATTACGGCATCCCGCGCGACAGCATCCATAGCTATCACCGATATATGTGGGAGAACCTCTTCGCACACGTCAACGTTCGCGCGGAGAACGTGCACGTTCCCCTAGGCGACGTTCCGCGGGACCAGGTCGGGGCCGAGTGTGCGCGATACGAGCAGGCGATCCGGGATGCGGGCGGCATTGATCTGCAACTGTTGGGTATCGGAAAGACTGGACACATCGGCTTCAACGAGCCGGGCTCGGGCGCGAGCTCACGCACCCGTCTCGTGACGCTCGACACCATCACGCGGCGCGACGCAGCGGCGGACTTCTTCGGCGAGGAGAACGTTCCGACGGAAGCGATCACTATGGGCGTCGCAACAATTATGGACGCGCGTGCTGTCGCGCTCGTCGCCACGGGTGAGCACAAGGCCGCGATTGTCCGCCGGGCAGTAGAGGGTGATCCCAGTCCCGACGTGGCGGCCACTTATCTGCAACGCCATCCGGATGCGACGTTCTACGTCGATCCCGCTGCCGCGGCCGATATGACGCACATCGCGACCCCATGGCTGGTGCGCGAGGTGACGTGGGACCGCCAGCGCGAAATCGAGGCGGTGATCTGGTTGAGCAAAGTGACCGGCAAGTCGGTGCTCAAGCTGGACACGCAGGATTATCGCGAGCATCATCTCAGCTCGCTCGTCGCGCGACACGGCGCCGCGGGGCCGCTCAATGGCGAAGTCTTCAACGCGCTGGTGGCGAAGATCAGGGGACGGAGCAAGCTTCCGCACGGACGCCGAATCGTCGTCTTCTCACCGCACCCAGACGACGACGTTATCTCGATGGGCGGCATGTTGCACAAACTGCATCAGAACGACAACGACCTGCTGGTTGCGTACCAGACGTCTGGCAACATTGCGGTGTTCGATCACGAGGTGCGTAGATATCTCGACTTCGTGCGCCGCATGGACCGTGACTTTCGCCTGGACGATGCGCCCATGCGCAGACTTGTTGCCGGCGCCGAGCACTCGCTCGCGACTAAGCAACCGGGACAGGTGGACGCGCCGGAAGTCCAGACCATCAAGCGCGCCATTCGCGAAGCGGAGGCGGTTTCGGGAATCGAAACCTTCGGCATGCAACGCGACCAGGCGCGCTTTCTCAATCTGCCATTCTACCAGACGGGCGAGGTGCGCAAGGCGCCTGTTGGTCCTGATGATATTCGGATCACGCTGGAACTACTCGAAGCACATCGCCCCGATCTCGTCTTTGTCGCCGGCGATCTATCCGATCCGCACGGCACCCATCGCATGTGTCTCGACGTGGTGCATTGCGCGCTGGAGCAGTACTCCGGCTCCGCGCCCGAAATCTGGTACTACCGCGGCGCGTGGCAGGAGTGGCGCGTGTCCGACGCCGACGTGTTGGTGCCCTTGTCTGAAGAGGAGTTGCGCGAGAAGATCCAGGCCATTTTCAAGCACCAGAGCCAGAAGGATCGTGCACCTTTTCCGGGTCAGGATGAGAGGGAGTTCTGGCAGCGAGTGGAGGACCGCAACAAGAGCACGGCCGCACTGGTGGATCGGCTCGGATTGCCGGAGTACTACGCGATGGAGGCGTACGTGGTGCGCAGGAGCGGCGTGCCGCTGGAGCAGTTCCCGGTTCCGACGAGTGCGTTGGGCGAAGACAGCGGCAGGTGACGCGAAGCTGCCCGGCGAGATCGCCCACGAGGTAGTAATGAGCCGCAGGCTGTGAGGTATGTAGCCCGTTACTACAGTCACGCTCAGGTGAGAGGTGTACCGTCTTCTCCGCTTGCAGAATCCCGCGCACGTGCACAATTTGGCGAAACCCGATGACCGTGGCAGTGGGGTTGGCGGCCATCTCAACACTGCGCTTCCGCACACCGGAGGACCATGATGTCACTCAACGTTCTAAGAACGCGAGCTATCCTGTTCGCGCTACTATTCGCAACCACCCTCGGCGGTGCGACGAGTATCGCATCGGCGCAGGGGATGACGGTGCTTCGCGGCAGAATCATCGACGCAAGCAACCAGCAGCCCGTGCCAGACGCGCGAGTACAGGTCATAGGTACCAGCCTGGGCGCCACTACGAACGCGGCTGGAGAGTACACCATCGCGACTGTGCCATCAGGACCGCAGCGGATCACGGTGCGTCGCCTCGGATTCGCACCACTACAACGGCCCATAACGATCGTTGGCGGACAGGCACGAACGGAGAATTTTAACCTATCGACGGCTGCCACCAGCCTCGACGCCCTGGTGGTCACAGGAACGGCTGGCGAGGTATCCAAGCGCACGGTCGGTAACGCGATTACCAAACTGGACGTCGCGGAGATCACGACCAAGAGCAGCGTGCTCGATGTGACTGAGGTACTACAGGCGAAGAGTCCCGGGGTTCAGATCCTTCCCAACTCGGGAACGCCCGGTGCGGCCGCGAACATAACCATTCGCGGCGCCGCGTCGTTCATCGGGAACTCGCCCGTCTTCTACATAGACGGAGTTCGCTACAGTACCGCGAGCCTCGGCAACTTCGGGGCGTCGGGCGCGGGCCTGACCTCGTACAGCACCCAGGTCACGAGCGCGCTGAGTTCACTCAGCCCCAACGACATCGAGTCGATCGAGGTCATCAAGGGGCCTGCAGCGTCTACGCTTTATGGCGCGGACGCAGCCGGTGGCGTGATTCAGATTATCACGAAGAAGGGGCGCGGTATGCAGGGAGCGCAGTGGACAGCCCACTTCGAGCGGGGCACAACCAAGCTCGCCCTCCCGCTCCCGGACAACTACACGGTGTGTGATTCGCTCAAGCAGACCCGCGACTCGACCCTGTGGCCCGGCTGCTCCGGCGTACCGCGGAACACCGTTCTTACTGAACCGGACCCGCTGCTCACGGATTCGCTGGGACTTCGAAACGGCAACCTCCAGCGCCTCTCCCTCGCGGTTCGCGGCGGCGGGAATCTCTTCTCCTACTATGTATCGGGCGATTTTGACCAGGAGCAGGGCGTCTTCTACAACAGCCAGAGCGACCGCAAGTCGGGCAGAGCCAATTTCACCTTTTCTCCAAGCGGTAAGCTCGACTTGCAAGTTAACACCAGCTACATCCAGAGTTATTTGCGCTTACCGTTGGGTGACGAATCGGCGGAAGGTCTCCTCCTGAGCGCCGTCAGAGGCCGACCAGGGAGGGCTTCGCCAAATCCGCCGTATTCGGGTGTAAATGGAGCGCAGGCAAACGCGTATAACAATCAAACCAACTCAGATCGGACAACGCTGAGCACCACGGCGAATTACCGCCCGTTCACGTGGTTCCGTAACCGCCTCACCCTGGGTGTGGACCTGACCAACAGCCTCGCCACGATCCTGTCGCCGCCCTTCTCGGTCGACGCCCAATATTCCGGCGAAGTTGAGGGTGTTAGTGCCCAACGCGTTCCGCGTAACAAGGTCTACAGCGCGGACTACAGCGGCAGCGTCGTCAAATCACTCAGCCGCGCCCTGGAGAGCACTACCTCCTTCGGCAGCCAGATAATAGACACCCGGTACGAGAGCCTTTTCGCATCGGGTAGCGGCCTTGGCGCGCCCGCCGTGACACTGGTGCAGACGGCACAGCGCATTGCGGCCTCCAACGCGTTCAGCGCGAACAATTCGGTCGGCTATTACGGTCAGGAGCAGCTCGGCTGGAAAAACCGCCTCTTTGTAACCGGTGCACTGCGCGCCGATGCCAACTCTTCGTTTGGTTCGAACTCCGGCTCGATCATCTACCCCAAGGCTTCGCTCTCCTGGGTCCTCTCGGAGGAGCCCGCGTTTGAGGGGATTACCAACGCGATACATGCGAACAGCTTCAAGTTCCGCACGGCGTGGGGCGCCGCGGGACGCGCGCCGGCACCCTACGCGGCGACTCAGACATATACGGTCAGTAAGGTCACCCTCGGTACCACCACGGGATCGTCGCTACGTGTATCGGCACCCGGAAATACAACCCTCAAGCCGGAACGCGGCCAGGAGCTCGAGATCGGCTTCGACGCCGGGCTCTTCCAGGACCGGATGGGCGTCGAGTTTACGTACTACAACAAGACACTGAGTGACCTGTTGCAGGCCGTCGGGCTCCCGGGTTCCACCGGTTTCGCGAGTAGCTTCAACTATGGTATAGCGGCCCCGCTCAGCAACCTGGGGAGCACCGAAAACACCGGCATCGAGCTGGGGATCAACGGCACTTTGATCGACCGGCCGAGCTTTTCGTGGGAGACTCGCCTGAACCTCTCCACCAACCACAACAAGCTCATCAGCTTCGGCAACCCTCAGGTCACTCGTTCCACTCCCTTCCAGCCGTACAGCCCGTCAACCGCAAACCAGCAAACCCGCGAGGGATATCCGCTCGCCGGCTACTGGGGCGCATTCGCGCGTCGCGACTCCGTAACCGGTGGACCTCTCCTGAACAGCGCCGGGACCGCGGTCGTGCTGGACACGTCGGTGTATGTAGGCCCGGCAGTCCCAACGCGAGAGATCGGCTTCTCTAACACTTTTACTTTCCTTAAGAACTTCCGCGTGTACGCGCTCTTGGACTACAAGGGAGGTCATTACCTGTTCAACTACAAGGAATACAATCGCTGCCGCTTCCAG
>JBBSHV010000054.1:0-14038 GCA_038232435.1 Gemmatimonadales bacterium
AGCACGTCGGAGACGATGCGGATGGTGTACGGAAATTCATCGAACGGCGGCAGCACCGCGTGCAGCGCACGCTCGGCCCGATTGCCGTGTCCGATCTCGCGCCGGCTGGTGCCGCGCACCGGCCGCACTTCTCCCGTCGAGAACGGCGGGAAGTTGTAATGCAGCATGAACGACTTGGTGGTTTCACCAGCTTCGTCGATGCTGTCGAGGCGCTGCACGTCGTTGGCGGTACCGAGTGTTATAGCGACGAGCGCCTGAGTCTGTCCGCGCGTGAAGAGCGCGGAGCCGTGTGCGCGCGGGAGCACGGGAGCGTCGATCGAGATGTCACGCACTTCGGTCGTCGTGCGACCGTCGACGCGGTGACCCGTGTCGAGAACCTGCGAGCGGAGCGCGTTGTACTCCACGTCGCCGACCAGGTTGGAAATGTCCTTGGGATTGTCCGGGAACTCGACCGTCAGCTCCTTGGCGACGTCCTTCTTGATCTGCGCGACTGCCTGAATGCGCGAGTGCTTGTCCGTCGCGTTGATGGCCGTGGCGATACGGGCATCGGCGAGCGCGCTGACGCGATCGCTCATGCCCTCCGGCAGCTCGGGCTTGTTCCACTGCATCTTGGGCTGGCGCGTGTCGCGCAGCAGCTCTTCCTGCATGGCAATGAGTTCCTTGATTCCCTTGTGCGCCACGGTGATGGCGCCGAGCACGTCGTCCTCGCCGACTTCCAGCGCGCCACCCTCGACCATGACGATAGAGTCTTGCGAACCGACGACGACGATGTCCATCTCACTGTGCGCGAGCTGGATAAAGGTTGGGTTGAGGACCCACTTCTCCTGCACGCGTCCAACGCGAACGCCGGCGATCGGTCCCAGGAACGGGATCCTGGATGCGTTCAGCGCGAACGATGTCGCGAGTAGCGCGAGCACGTCGGCGTCATTCTCCTGATCGGCGGAGATGACGTAGATGAAGACCTGGATCTCGTTCTTGAACCCTTCCGGGAAGAGCGGCCGGATGGAGCGGTCGATTATGCGGGCGCTGAGGATCTCAGTGTCCTGTGGCCGCCCCTCGCGCTTGATGAAGCCGCCCGGGATTTTACCGGCAGCATACGCCTTGTCCCGGTACTCGACGGTGAGTGGGAAGAACGGGAGCGTGCTCTCGTTCTCACTAACGGTCACGGCGGCGAGCACCATTGTGTCGCCGAACTGGACTACCGCGGAACCCGCGGCCTGCTTTGCCATGCGACCCGTTTCGATGCTCAGGGTGCGTCCGGCGAACTGCTTTTCAATGCGTTGCGTCATTTCTCAGTTGTCTTTGGAACGCGAAACGCGCGCATGATGGATGACGAGAATGTCATCCATCACAACGCGCGTTTACCCGTTCGTTTGCCTGTTCAGCTTTCGTGTTAGTAACGGAGTCCGAGCTCAACGATGAGCTTGCGATACCCTTCCACATCCGTGCGTCTCATGTAATCGAGAAGCCGGCGGCGCCGGCCGACCATCTTCAGCAGCCCGCGACGGCTGTGGTGATCCTTTTTGTGGGCCTTGAAATGGTCGGTCAGGTAATTGATTCGGTTGGTGAGCACAGCTACCTGAACCTGTGTCGAGCCGGTGTCATTCTCGTCGGCGCGGTACTTCTCGATCGTAGGAGTCTTGTCGAAAGCCATGTAACAGGGTGTTCGTGGTCGCGCGGAGTGCGCGTTGGTCTACTCGTTCTCGGTTAGCCTTTAAACTACATCGGTTGGTAGCGGGGTGGAAGTGCGACCTATATCTGACGCTCGCGTCAGCCCGGGAACGATGGCTCGTGTGGTCTTACCCCGAATGCCCGGTAGCGGCGCCCACGATCAGGCGCTTCACATCGTTGAAGGTGACCGTGATGAAGAGCAACAGGATGAGTGCCAGTCCCACACGCGCGACGTTCTCACGCGCCTGCAGGCTCAAAGGCCGGCCGCGGATTGACTCGATAATCATGACGAGGATCTGGCCCCCGTCGAGGATGGGTAGCGGCAGCAGGTTGAACACGGCGAGGTTGACGCTGAGCAGCGCGACGAGGTAGAGGAGCACCTCTCCGCCCTGCCGAGCCGCCTGGACAGAGACCTGCGCGATACCGATCGGTCCAGCCAGGTCCGAGACGCCTGCTGTACGGGTTGCGATCATCTTGAGCGACGTGAATACGAGGCCCGCCATGGCGCCGGTCTGCTTGGTTCCGTCCACAATTGCGGTGCCGAGCGGCAAGCTCTTGGATCCTGTGGACGCGGCCGCACCGATGCGTCCGAGCGTGATCTTCTTCCCTGTCTCCGGATCGGTCGCCGTGTCGCTGGCTGGGACGATCGTGAGCTGAACGGGCGTTCCCGCGCGGAGCACACCCACATTAACGGGCACTCCGCTCGACCGGGTGATTACGGCAACGAACGCGGCCCAGTTGCGAACCGGTCTTCCATTCACTGAAACGACACTGTCGCCCGGCTGCATACCCGCCAGCGCCGCCGGCCTTCCCGCAGTCACACCGCTCACGCGACTTGACACATCGTGCCCGTAAGTCTTGACCAGGCCGACGTTTATGACCCAGCCCAAAAGCAGGTTCATAAACACGCCGGAGAGCATTATTGCCAGGCGCGCACCGATCGATTTAGACTCGAACCAGCGGTTCTCAGGAACAGGCTTCGGACCGAACGGGACCATCGCGTTGGGGTCAACGCGATCGCCGTCCGGCGGATCCTCGACGCCGCCCTCCAGCGACGCGGCAGTCTCGTCCAGGCGTGATGCCATGCGGACGTAGCCGCCCAGGGGGAGAATGCCTATCCGGTACTCGGTCTCACCGCGGCGCCAGTGCGCGATCGACGGTCCGAAGCCGATGGAGAAGCGCGGAGCGTAGACGCCGAACAGCTTGGCTGCGAGGAAATGGCCGAGCTCGTGGACGAAGACGACGAGCCCGAAGACGAAGATTGGTGCGAGCCATACCAACATCAGAGTAATTCCTTCAAGAAAACATTTCCTTCACGTGACGTCTGGCGGCCGCGTCGGCCCGCAGTACGTCGTCCAAAGTCGCGGCGGGGAGTCCGTCCAACGCTTCAAGGGCTGCGCCAATCGCGCTCGCGATCCGCGTAAATCCGATGCGGCCGTCCAGAAATAGCGCGACCGCTGTCTCATTTGCCGCATTGTACACCGCGGGCGCGCTTCCGCCCTTGCGTCCGGCCGAGATCCCGAGTGAGAGTGCCGGAAAGCAGTCGTATGCGACGGGCTCGAAGGTAAGCGGCGAGTTGACCTCCGGGTGGAATCGCGGAATCTCGGCGTCGGCGATTCTGGCCGGATGCGTCAGAGCGTACAGAATGGGCAGCTCCATCGTGGGCACGCCCATCTGCGCGACGACGCTGCCGTCCACGAATTCAACGAACGAGTGAACCACGCTCTGTGGGTGCACCACGACGTCAATGCACTCATACGGAAGGCCGAATAGATGATGCGCCTCGATCACCTCGAGCGCCTTGTTGGCGAGTGTGGCGCTGTCAACCGTGATCTTGCGCCCCATGCGCCATGTGGGGTGATTCAGCGCGTTTTCCACTGTGGCACCCGCGATCCGCTCAGCCGACCAACCGCGAAAGGGACCGCCGGATGCCGTGAGCACAAGGCGCCGCACTTCGGACCGGGGTCTAGTTCCGATGCACTGAAGGATTGCGCTATGTTCGCTGTCGACCGGGACAAGCGTCCCGCCGCCCGCCTCGCACGCGTCCAGCACCAGTGAGCCGCCCATAACCAGCGACTCCTTGTTGGCCAACGCGACGCGCTTCCCGGCGCGCAGCGACGCCAGCGTCGCGTCCAGGCCGGCTGCGCCAACGACCGCGTTCAGCACGATGTCGACATCGGCACGAACGGCCGCCTGGACGAGGCATCCTGGGCCGCGCGCCCAGTTTGCGTCCGCCTCCGCTTCCGGCGACACGATGCCGACGTATGCCGCGCCTGTGGCGCACGCCTGCTGCCGCAGCAATCCGGTGTTTCCGTACGCCGTGAGCGATACAGCGCGGAACCTGTCGCCGTGCCGATGTACCACCCGGAGCGCTGCGGTCCCTATCGATCCCGTTGAGCCCAGGACAGCTACGCCGCGCGGTGTCACAGCCGGCTCACACCGGTGCGGGAATGAGCAGCGCGTGCAGCAGCAGCGCCGCCACGGGCATCACGAAGAGCATGCTGTCGAAACGGTCCAACACGCCACCGTGCCCCGGGATCAGTGTCGAGCTGTCCTTGACGCCAGCGTCACGCTTGAGAAGCGACTCGGCCAGGTCACCCAACTGCGCCACCACGCTGATGGCAATCGCAAAGACAACCGTTGCGGCGAGCGTGAGCCCCAACTGCGCGTATGGATGCAGCAGGAATTTCACGTAAACGAGAGCGATCACAACCGTGAGCGCTAGCCCACCGACAGCTCCCGCCACCGTTTTCCCCGGACTCACCGACGGGATGAGTTTGCGCCTTCCGAATAGCCGGCCGAATGCATACGCGCCGACATCAGTTGCCCACGTCAACAGAATGGGGAACACTACGAGAACGGTGCCGCTGCGTGCGTCGACGACGTAGTCGTGATACCGCAGGTCGTAAACGTAGGCGATCATGCCGACGTACGCGACCGCGAACACCGTTGTGGCGGCGGACAGGAGCGGGCGGCGTTCCGGACCGCGCACAAAGATCGTTGCCGCGAATATCGCGAGCACGACCACCGCCGCCTGAGTCCACGTCGGCGCCAGCAGTCTCAGCTGCGTGCCGTGCACGATAAGCGGGATTGCCGCCGCGATTACTATCGCGGCAGCGTCCAGCGGATCAGCGCCTGTCGCCCGGGCCATGCGGCAAAATTCCCACGCGCCGAGCGCGGCGACGATCGCGAGCAGCGTCGCGAGAGCGGCCCCGCCGAGATAGACGACTGCTATCCCGAGAGGGGCCGCGATGACCGCGAATATTATACGCCGTGTTAACTCAGACACGACGCGCGGTCACACCTCCATGATTTCCGCTTCTTTCGTCTTCAGCAGCGCGTCAAGCTTGCCCATGTAATCGTCGTGCTGCTTCTGTAGCTCCTTCTCGGCGGACTTCACCTCGTCTTCCGAAGTCTTGTCCATCTTCTTGAGCTTGTCGCGCGCATCGGTGCGTGAGTGGCGAATGCCGATGCGGCCATCCTCAGCCAGCTTGTGCACGACTTTGACGAGATCCTTGCGCCGCTGTTCGTTCATCGACGGAAGCGGTACGCGAATGATACCGCCCTGGGTGGATGGGTCGAGTCCAAGATCGGAATCGCGGATCGCCTTCTCAACAAGCTTGAGCTGCCCCTTGTCGTACGGCGTGACCAGAAGTGTACGCGGATCGGGTGATGTTACCGTCGCGACCTGGTTGAGCTGCATCGACTGGCCGTACACGTCAACGCGCACGGTGTCGAGCATGTTAGCGGAAGCCTTGCCGGAGCGGATCGAGGCAAACTCGCGCTTGGAGTTATCGACCGCCTTTTCCATCGCGGAACGCGAGTCTTTGATTATCTGCGGAATCGTCGTCATGATACGAGCGTCCCCACTGGTTCGCCAAGGACGGCCGCCATGACCGACCCGGGACGGTTGATGTTGAGTACGATTAGCGGCAACCGGTTTTCCTTGCACAGCGTCACCGCTGTCTGATCCATCACGCCCAGCTCACGCTGCATCACGTCATTGTACGAAATCGTTTCGTACTTGACGGCGGTCGGGTCCTTCTTTGGATCCGCGGAGTACACCCCATCCACGCTGGTCGCCTTGATGATGATGTCAGCGCGAATCTGAATGGCGCGGAGAGCAGCCGCCGTATCCGTAGAAAAATACGGGTTTCCAGTTCCGGCGGCGAAGATCACCGCGAGCCCCTTCTCGAAGTGGCGAAGCGCACGGCGCCTGATGTACGGCTCCGCGATCTCTTCCATACGGATTGCTGTCATCACGCGAGTGTCCACGCCGGCGCGCTCCAGAACGTCCTGCATTGCCAGCGCGTTGATCACCGTGCCCAGCATTCCCATGTAGTCGGCGGCGACGCGGTCCATACCCATGCGCGAGATCTGCGCGCCGCGCATAATGTTACCGCCGCCAATCACGAGTCCCACACCGACGCCAAGCCGCCAGACGCCTTTGATCTCCTCAGCGAATTTGGAAATGGAGTCAAAGTCAAAGCCAAAGCCCTTATCTCCCGCGAGTGCTTCGCCGGAGATCTTGAGCAGAATGCGCTGGTACTTTGGTTGTTTCTCAGTCTCTTGCTTGGCGTCGGCCAAGGGAACTACTCCTCGCCCATCTGGTAGCGGGTGAAGCGACGAACCTGAATGTTTTCGCCCAGCTTCGCCGACGCTTCCTTGATCAGCTCGCCGACAGTCTTCTTCGGCTCTCGGACGTACGGCTGCGACATCAGAACCACGTCCTGGTAATACGACTCAACCTTTCCGTCGACCATCTTCTGAATGATCGCGTCCGGCTTGCCACTGGCGCGCGCCTGCTCCTCAAAAATGCGACGCTCGCGCTCGACCAGTTCGGAGCTCACACCGCTCTTGTCCACCGCGACCGGGGCAGCGCTGGCAATGTGCAGCGCTACCTCGCGCGCGAGCTCCTTGAAGTCGTCGGTGCGCGCGACGAAATCAGTCTCGCAATTTAGCTCCACCAGCACGCCCACCTTTCCATTGTGGTGGATGTAACTCGTGATCGCACCTTCGCTGGTCTGCTTGCCTGTGCGCTTCTCGGCCTTGGCGATTCCCTTCGTGCGAAGGTGCTCGATGGCCTTCTCCATATCGCCCGTCTCTTCCAGGGCTCTCTTGCACTCCATCATTCCGGCGCCAGTGCGCTGGCGGAGTGTCTGAACGTCTTTTGCTGTATACATCGCTGAAGTGGTGCTCGGGGAAAATATTATTCGATGACCTTCGCAAGAACGCCGCCGGTGTCTTCCCCGGCGGCGTTTTGGTACACGAGGCTGCGGTTACTCGCCGCCGGATTCGCCGACGTTATCGCCGGCTCCGTCTGCCACGCTGTCGATATCGGCAGCGTCGCCCGCGTCGCCCGCGTCGGCAGCATCCCCGGCATCACCCTCGCCACCGCCGGGCCCCTTGAGACGTGCGGCGACTGCTTCCTGATTGGCGCGACGACGGCGTGGACGACGACGGCGCTTGCGATCGTCGCCGCCTTCCGGCTCGGCACCCCGATCGGAGCTGTACGTGTACGACTCCTGCTCCTCGACTTCCTGGCGCACCGGAGCTTCGCGGCGCGCTTCAATGATGGTATCGGCAATGGCATGCGTCATCAGCTCGACGGCGCGAATCGCGTCGTCGTTGCTCGCGATCGGCACGGTGATCAGATCCGGATCCGCATTGGTATCGACCAGGGCGACGATCGGGATACCGAGCTTGTTTGCCTCGGCAACCGCGATGCGCTCCTTCTTGGAATCGATGACGTACATGAGCCCTGGAACGCGCGCCATCGACTTGATGCCCGAGAGATTCTTGGACAGCTTGTCGCGCTGACGCGTCATCATCAGCTGCTCCTTCTTGGTGTAGTTCTGGAAGTCGCCGCCACCTTCGATACCCGCGTCCAGGTCCTTGAGCTTACGGAGCTGCTTCTTGGCGGTCTGGAAGTTGGTGAGCAGGCCGCCGAGCCAGCGCTCGGTCACGAACATCGCACCGCAACGCTCGGCTTCCGCCTTGACGACGGGAACTAGCTGCCGCTTGGTGCAGACGAAGAGGACCTGATCGCCACGCGCAACGACCTCGCGCACAAGCTTCTCCGCCAGCTCGAGCTGGCGAATCGTCTTCTGAAGATCGATGATGTGGATGCCGTTGCGCTCGGCGAATATGAACCGGCGCATCTTGGGATTCCAACGGCGCGTCTGGTGGCCGAAATGGACCCCGGCTTCGAGTAGCTGGTCGAGGGTAGGTTGTGCCATGCTAAAGACCTGTTTGGTTAGTGACGTCTCCCGCCTTCAACGTCGCGTCGACCGAGAGGTAATCTCCCGGCACCCGCCGCGACTCCGACGAGATGTGTGATTGTTTGGCGCGGCTGAAACCGCGCCTTACGATGTCTAACGCTTGGAGAACTGGAACCGCTTGCGAGCCTTTGGACGGCCGGGCTTCTTTCGCTCGACGACGCGGGCGTCGCGAGTGAGGAAACCGGCGGCGCGCAGCTTTGGCTTGTACGTTTCGTCTTCCTTGACCAGGGCGCGCGCGATTGCGAGCCTCAGCGCGCCGGCCTGTCCCGAAAGACCGCCGCCCGCGATGTTCGCCATGACGTCATAGCGGCCGAGTGTGTCGGTCGCGGTGAACGGCTGCTGAATGGCGAAGACGTGCGTTGGGCGCGGGAAGTAGTCGCCTATCGTGCGGCCATTAACGAGCCACTTGCCGGAGCCAGCTTTGATGTACACGCGGCAAGTCGCTTCCTTGCGGCGCCCGATGGTGTGCGTCTGTGCGTCGGCCATGCTTACTTGTCGGTGGTGATGGAGAGCGGCTTGGGCTGCTGAGCCTGGTGCGGATGCGCGGCGCCTGGGTACACGCGCAACTTGGTGCGCATGTGCGTGCGAGCCAGCGACGTCTTCGGGAGCATGCCGTTGACTGCCTTCTCGATGACGCGCTCGGGGTGCTTCTCAATCATCGTCTCGAATGATGTGAAGCGCTCGTGCCCCATGTACCCAGTGTGACGGAAGTACTGCTTCTGCTCCGCCTTGCGCCCGGTGACCTTTACCTTTGAGGCATTGATCACGATGACATGGTCGCCGCCGTCCATATGCGGCGTGAAGGTGGGCTTATGCTTGCCACGGATGACCCGCGCAACTTCGGTCGCGAGCCGTCCGAGCACCATTCCGTCAGCATCGACGATGTACCAATCGTGCTGGATGTCGGCTGGTGTGGCGGAAAAAGTCTTCATAGAAAGAAAGGGAATTTCGTTATCCCGGGGGATTCGATGCAAAATGCGATAGCCTTCTAAGTTAGCCGCCACTGCGGACCACGTCAATGTAGCCCCGAACGTTCCCTGGCGGGCGTGGCTTCGGAATGTTAAAATGGTCCACCGTGCGGGCCCAGGCGAAACCGGTCGGTCCAGTGATAACCTTCATCCCAAAGAGCATGAGGCTTCGTATGTCATTCCCGCGCCGGGTGCGATGGCTCACCACGGCCGCGCTCTTCGCACCGGCGGCGTCGCTTTCCGCCCAGGGCTTCGGGCTCAACGAGATCGGCACCTGCGCCGTGGCCAGAGGCTTCGCCGTCACGGGTGCAACGTGCGACGACGCATCGGTCATATTCTGGAACCCGGCCGCGGCGGCCGAGCTGGCGCAGCGAAGCGTCAGTCTGGGTGCGAACGCGATCATCATAAAAGGCGGCTTTGCCCAGGACAGTACCGGGATCCGATACCCCAGCAACATCCAGCCGGCGCTGGTCCCCAGCTTCTTTGGCAACGTGCGCAACGGGCCCAACGGACGCGTAGCGATCGGGCTTGGCGTCTACGTTCCGTACGGCCTCACCTCGCAGTGGAATGACAACTTTCCCGGGCGCTTCTCGGCGCTCAAGGCGAAGCTCACCACGATTTACGTTCAGCCCAACATCGCGTACCGGATCAACAACAACTGGTCGGTTGGCGGTGGCCCGGTGCTGGGCAATTCCACCGTGGAGCTGACGCAGGCGATCGACTTATCGCAGCAGGTGGCCTCCGTGACGAATGGCGTTCCGGTCACGTTCGGGCAGCTCGGGATCGCGAAGAATACGGAGTTTGCGCGCGTGCGGCTCAAGGGCTCCTCGCACGCGGTAGGATATAACGTGGGCATTCACGGCAAGTACGAAGGGTGGTCCATTGGCGCGCGTTATCTATCAGCGCTCGGCTTCCACTACACCGGCGCGGACGCGACGTTTACCCAGAAGGCGACCAATCTCTTCCTGGCGCAGAACAATGTAATCGCGCCGAAGGGTGCGGCGGCCCCGTTGGACCTGCTTCTTCAGGGCCAGTTCACCGGCTCTGGCGCGCTGACAAACCAGTATGGCGATTCCCGGATCACTAACCCGTGGCAGGCACAGGCCGGCATCGGGTATTCGGGCTTCGCCGGTACCACTCTTTCGGCCGATGTCGTACGGTTTGGCTGGTCCAAGTTCGGATCGCTCCCCGTGACGTTCAATGGCAATGCCGCAGCCAAGAGTCGCTCGCTGATCGAGGATTACCACGACACCTGGTCATACCGCTTTGGCGCGGAGCATATGGTTCACTCGACCGGATTGCTGGACGGTTGGACAGGGCGCGCGGGGTATAGCTATGCCGAGAGCCCGGCTCCCGATGCCACCGTCACGCCGCTGCTCCCCGACATGAACCGCCGGAATGTCTCCGCGGGGCTCGGTATTCCGTTCGGGCCGCGATATCGTCTGGACGCCGCTTACCTGCACGTGAACACGCCCGGCCGCCGCGGTCGCATCGTCGAGCGAACCCTGGTGTCGCAGACCGCTCAGCAGTTGAACACCGGCGCGTATGATCTCAAAGCGGACGTGATCTCGCTCTCGCTCAATGCAAACTTCTAACAGCGCTTCGACCATGACGCGATACAAGAAACTTCTCCGGCTCGCGCCGGCGCTCGCGGCTGGATTCGCGGCGGCCGTCATCGGTGCGTGTGCGGACAACGGCCCGACAGACGTTGTGCCCGCGCTCACGCCGGTGGACCCGCTGTTCGCGAGTTACGTGGCACTGGGCAATAGCATCACTGCCGGGTACCAGTCCGGTGGCATCGTCGACTCTACGCAGCGGCAGAGCTACGCCGGGTTGCTTGCGAGTGCGATGAACACGCGGTACGTGTACCCTTCGCTCGTCTTCCCGGGATGTCCGCCGCCGGTAGTCAACTTCCAGACCCAGGCGCGTCTCGGCGGGACGACGGCGCCACCCTGCGCGTTGCGGGATACCGCTTCGGTATCAACGGTGTTGAACAACGTTGCGGTTCCGGGCGCGCTAGCGGTTGATCCCACCGGTATCACGACTGCGAGCTCCAGCCAGCTGACGATGTTCATACTTGGGGGTAGGACGCAGGTCCAGAAGGCGGCAGACGCGAACGCCACCTTTTTCACCGCGTGGGTTGGCAACAACGACGCGCTCGCGGCCGGCATTCAGGGCGTGATCGACTCGGTTGCAGCGAAGGCGTACAATCTGCCCGGACGGCTGACGCCGCAGACTGCCTTCACGACCAGCTACGGCGCCATGGCCACGGGACTGAAGGCGATCCCGACGCTCAAGGGCGGAGTGCTCATCGGTGTAATCCAGGTGGCGTCCGCACCGGTTCTGTTTCCTGCTCAGGCGCTGTTCAACCCCGCGTTCAAGGCCGGCTTCGATCAGTTTGCCGGTGGCACAACAACAATTCTCCCGTCCTGCACGGCGACAACGACCGCGCTCGTCTCCTTCCAGCTCGCAAGCGCGATGCGCGCAGGAACTCATCCCAGGGTGATCGGTTGCGCCAAGAATTCGGTTCCTGGGACGCCGGTCGGTGACATCTTCATCATGGATCCCGGCGAGCAAACCGCTCTCGCGACAGCGATCACGAATTACAATACGTACATCCAATCAGTGGCCACGGCCAACGGCTGGGCGTACTACGATCCCAATCCGTTGCTGGTGACGCTGAAGACTACAGTCGGCGGATGCATTACGACGGTGCCCAACCTGGCCAGCGCGACACAGCCATTTGGCTCGTGTATCTCGCTCGATGGCATTCATCCGGCGGCACCGGCACATGTACGGCTCGAAAAGGAGATTGCGGCAGCGATCGATGCCAAGTACGGCACCAAGCTCTCCAGCGCGGTTGTGCGCGCGCCGTAAACGTGGCGCTAGTTTGACAAAGAAAGAGCCCCGCGAGCAAACGCTCGCGGGGCTCTTTTGCGACGGGCAGCCACTGCTCGGTCGCTATTCCAGCTCGACAAGAACGGTGCCTTTCTCCACCGCCGTTCCAGGCGTCGCCTTCACTACTTTCACCATTCCGGCGGAAGCAGCCCTGAGCTCGTTTTCCATTTTCATCGCTTCCATCACGACCACGCTCTGGCCCGCACTAACCTCATCTCCTGGCTGCACGTTAACCCTGACGACAAGCCCAGGCATGGGTGCCACAATTGGTGCGGGGCCGCTTGGCGGAGCGTTGCGCGCGGTCATCTCCTGAATGACGCGGGTACGCTCGTCCAGCGCTTCGACCGTATACCGGTGGCCGTCGATGTCGAGCAGGTACCGTCCCTTCCCTTCCCGGGCGTGAAGCACCACCCGCACGACTCTGTCGCCGATGCGGAGCGTGCGCGCGGGCGTGCCGGCGGATGGATCCAGAGTGGCGGCAATAATCGCGGAGTTGGCTACCTCATCTGGCGCAAGGTGTGTGGTCGCCGTACTAACGGTCACATCCACTTCCCGCCGTGAGCCGTTGACGTCGACTACGTATTTCATGGTCGCTCCAGGGTGAGGACGCAAACGGTTTCTACATGTGCCGTTTGCGGAAACATGTCGAAGGCCTGCGTTGACGCAATTTGATAGCTCGGAAGACGCGCAATATCGCGCGCCAGTGTCGCCGGGTCGCAGCTCACGTACACGAGTGTTGGTGCGCGTGCATCTGTCTCAAGCGCGCTCGGCACGGCCTCGTGCAAGCCGCCGCGCGGTGGGTTGAGTACCACGACATCTGCCGGCGCGGCGGCGAGCAACTTTTCTTCAACGCGGCCGTGAATTGCACGGGATGGCGGAGCTAGACGTTGCTGCGCCCAGCGCACGGCGTCCGCGTCGAGCTCTATCGCGGTGGCGATCACCCCACGCTCCGATAGCGCAACAGAGAGATCGCCCGCGCCGGAATATGCGTCAATCACGCGTGCTGGCATGCGCTCGAGCACACGGTCGAGCACGTACGCTCCCAGCAGCTCGGCCATCGCCGGATTTACCTGCGCGAATGATGCCGCCGGAGTGGCAGCATTGCGCCGTTCGCCGAGTTGCTGTCGCGGCTGCTCTTTTGGCTCCCAATACAGGGCAACGAGCGATGGAACCGCCGCGAAGAATTCAGCATGCTGAGACCATCTCGTTCCGCCGATCAGGATAAATGTCGCGCCATCAGTTGTCCAGCGCACGCTACCGCGCAGCGCGGGCGCGTCAGGAAAGAAGCGCGACGCCGCAAGCACCTCACGCCACACCGATACGACGCGTCGATCTGTTATCGGACAGTCGCCAAGCGCGAACACGCGCGCTGGATCATCGTACGGGTGCAGTCCACCGATCCATTCGGCACCGCGCCTGCGCAGGGCAAGTGTGAGCTTGGTGCGGTAGCGCCACTCGCTCGGGCTGGACACGATGGGCGGCATTTCGACGTTGCGTTTCCCAATGCGACCGACCGCATCGGCGATGATGCGCTGCTTTGCCGCGAGCTGCGACTCGTAGCCAATGTGCTGGATCTGACATCCACCGCAGCGATCACGCGTGTAGTGCGGGCAGGGCGGCGTAACTCTGAGTGGTGACTCAGTCTGTATGGTGCGCAGGCTGCCGCGCGCGAAGTGACCCTTGCCCGCGACGGCAGCCGTTATCACATCGCCCGGGGCAGTGCGTGGGACGAACACAACCAGACCGTCACTGCGTCCTACCCCGTCACCACCGGCCGCGATTGCGTCGATGGAAAGACTGACCGTGCGAGGCACTCAGCGGAGGGACTCGCGCCGCGCGGCCCGCTGCCATGCGGAATCGGGCGCGGCCGCTGCTGTCTCGGTGCGCTCGGCCACTGTGGGCCGTCCGCGCTCAGCGTCAGCCAAAAGTGCAGCGGCCAGCGATGCGAGTCGCTCGCCGTCCGGCGTCCCCGCCGCACCTGTGAGCAATGGCAGACGGCGTTCCAGCCACTGGATCTCGATTGCACCGGACTGAAACTCGGGATCCTCCATCACACGCAGATGAAAATCGCGCGACGTTTCCACGCCGACGATAACCAGCTCCAGCAAGGCGCGGTGCATGCGTGAGATCGCCAGCTCGCGCGTGGGTGCATGCACGATCAGTTTGGCGAGCATGGGGTCGTAGTGTAGCGACACGTTACTTCCCGCCACGATGCCACCG
>JBBSHV010000055.1:0-13627 GCA_038232435.1 Gemmatimonadales bacterium
CCTCACCGTCGAGACGATGCGGCTGTCCTATGCGCTCAAGCTGATCCAGACAAACGAGATCCAGGATGGCAAGACAATGCTCGCGATTCTGTACGCGGCAGGATTCAGTTCGGGTGCTTAACAAACGCTCAATTATACAAAGCCAATGACCCAACCAGACATCACATCCACGACCTTCGCGCCTGCCCTCGGCGTCGACCTCTCCGCCATGACCAAAACAGCGTCAGGTCTGTACTACGAGGATGAGACGGTTGGTACAGGCACGACCGCGCAAGCTTCGAAGCCGGTGACCGTCCACTACACAGGATGGCTCGCGAATGGGACGAAGTTCGACAGCAGCGTTGACCGTTCGCAGCCGTTCGCCTTCACGCCCGGCGTTGGAATGGTCATCGCCGGGTGGGACGAAGGGGTGGTCGGAATGAAGGTAGGCGGAACGCGCAAACTCGTCATCCCATCATCGCTCGGCTACGGCTCGCGCAGCATCGGTCCGATCCCGCCAAACTCGGTCCTGGTATTCACCGTACAGCTCCTGAGCGCGTAGCGGCCAGTCGTGGTCTGGACCAGGTAATCTGGAGGAACATTGGGGACATTTGTTCCTTAACGCCTGGAATCCATTCGCGTCTAACCCACGTACAAAATAGAGAAGCCCTTTTACCTGGTTCCGGTTGGCTGTTGTAGCATCAGACGCCTATCCGGGAGGACTTCCAGGGCCGGCCGATACCCGACCCCCACGCGTTAGAACATTTGTCCGAATAGGGGAAAGCACAATGGCCACTGCCGTTCGTAAAATCGTACCTGCCCTCGCCCATGCTGAGCTTACCGCCTCGACGGTTCGCGAACGCCTTCGTCATGCGGATGACTCTGACGTGGTCAGCGCATTTCTGAATGGAGAGGAGCGGGCATTCTCGGAGCTTGTGGAGCGCTATCAGACGCGTCTCCTGAACTTCATCTACCGTACAATCGGAGATCGGGAGAAGGCTGAGGACCTCGTTCAGGAGGTGTTCATCCGCGTCTACCGGCACCTGCATCGCTTCGACAGATCCAAGAAGTTCTCGACCTGGGTGTACACCATCGCGTCCAACCTGGCCAAGAACGAATTGCGTAACCGCTCGCGCAATCCGCTGGTTCTGTTCCAGTCCATCACCAAGAACTGGCAGGATGAGGAGCGCCCGCTCGAGTTCGAGGATGCCGGCAGCCGCCCAGACGACATGTTCCGCAAGCGGGACATCAGGGAGAAGGTCGATGAAGCTGTCCAACAGCTACCGGAGCATCACCGCAATGTGTTCGTTCTGCGGGAGCTGGAAGGAAAGTCGTACGAGGAGATAGCCGAGATCACGCACACCAATCTGGGAACCGTCAAATCGCGTCTCAACCGGGCGCGGAACAGCTTCGCGGAGATCATCGGGCCGTGGCTGGGGTAACAGAGTTCTGACGTCATCGCTCTGGAACTATTCCCTGTTCTCCCGGTACTGTTGATTCATGCGTTGTTCAGAGTTTCGTGATCTTCACTGTGCCTTTGTAGACGACACGCTCGCCGGCGTCGAGCTGGTTCGCATGCAGGGGCACATCAGCGAGTGCGACGAGTGTGCGGTGTTGGACACACGGGTCCGCCGCTCTCTGATGGTAGTTCGCAACCTGACGCCGATCGAGCCGTCGGCTGACTTCAGCCGACGGCTCGAAGTGCGTTTGAAGCAGTGTCGATCGGAACAGGAGTGCCCAATCGGCGCGAGCTTCCGAACAGTCGCTGCATGTGGCGCCCTGGCCTCGCTTCTGATGCTTGGCTATGTCACGGAGTCACTCCGGTCGCCGGTCGCCAGGGCGCAAGACATCGTTCTGCCACCCGTGGTTGCCGTAGCGGTGGCGCCGTCGCGGGCACCGGCACGTTTCGCCGATACCCTGACCAGCGCGCCGGCTCCGGCCATCGTCGCTTCCGTATCGGCGGGTATGCCTTTCTGGCCAGCCGCACTGCTGACGGAGCAGACGGGACTACAACTAGCGAGCTATACCGGAGGGCGCTGAGGTTAGGGGCGATGCCTTGTCATCAATCAATTCAGGCCAGTACACAACGACCGTTGGGCGACCGCCGGCCGTTCCCTACATGCTCCGATCGAGCGTGAGATCCACAATCACCGGCCGGTGGTCCGAGCCCAAATCCGGTCCGACCTCCGTGCGGTCGGCGTGCCAGGTATCCCCCGTCAGCACGTGATCGATGCGGACGCGAATCCAGCCGTTGTACCTGGTCATGCCGAGGCCGAAACCGGTGTGTGAGAACGCATCGGTGAGATCGCCCCAGTGCTCCTGGAAGATGCGACTCTCGACCGGAGTGTTGAAGTCTCCGGCGAGGAGGAGCGGAATGGGGCCGTCCCCCGAACCTATCGAACGTCGAGCGAGACTGGACTCGATGTTACGCAGTTGGGTGTTCTGCTCCAAACGCCTCACATCAAACGCTCCCAACAACCCCTCAAGTCCCTTCCTCGGCGTCTCCAGGTGCAGGTTGGTGAAGCTGATGCTGCCGCGCGGCGTCTGAATCACATAGCTGGCCACGTCGCCCGAGCCGCCGATCCCGGCGACCTCGTCCTCCTTGACCCGCTCGAGTGCGTCCCGGTTCATCACGCTCACACCGCGAATCGGGTATCGGCTGAGCAGACAGAGTGCTCTAACGTCGTGGTGGTACCATCCATCGACGTGGCGCGTCGCCTCGATCAGCGATTCGCCACACTCCTGAAACGCGACGACGTCTGGCTGCCACTCGGTCAGAAGCACCGGCAGCATCTGCGCAACCTGTTCCCCGCCGTCGGTGTTGAACGTCACCACGCGAAAGCGCATCTCGCTCTGGTGCGGAAGCCAGCTGCGCCATCCCGTTCTGAAGCCCATTATCGGCCCAATCACAACGAGCGCGCTGAGTGCGAGCGGCAGCAGCAACGTACGTCGGAGCAGCGCGGCCGCGGGGACCAGCACGACCAGAGGGAGCAGGAATATCCAGCGCCCGATAAACAGCAGGATCGTCGCCGGCCACCACCGATCGCCAAATCCCCACACCATGACGGCAATAAGGCACGCGGCCGCGAGGTACGCCCAGGACGCGATGGAGACGGCCGACACTAACGGAGTTGCAGCAACTTTACTCCTGCGGAGATGGCCGGCGTTGCGCTGTCTTGGCGTGTCCATCCACAGCGCCACGCGCTGCCGTAGCTGCTGCCGAATGCGATACTTGAGATCCGCAAGCGACGTCACAAAATCGGACGCAAAGTGCGATTCTGCTTTCCTTGCGGAACGGCGATGCGCGTCGCTCGCACGCGTCTCGATCGTGCGGTGCGAGTGGCGCACTTCGCCCGAGCGACCACAACGGCGGCACTTTAGACGCTCGCCAGCGCCCTGCTGGTCAACGCGAAGCAGCTCGCCACACTTGCACCGGACTGTGATCGTCGTCGGCATTTAGTAGAAGTTACGCGGCGTTTCGCTGAAGCGTGATCATTGCCGGACGCAGCATTGATCCTGGTTTATTCCGGGGGCAGAGCGGAGGCGTGTCCCCAAACTTAGATTTGGGCGTATGGCTGGTAATGCCCACAAGACGCTACGCGACGCTGTGAAGTCACGTCACTTTGATGGGGCGTACTACGTTTATGGAGAGGACGAGTTCCAGAAGAACGACGCAGTACAGCAGCTGGTCGAGGCGGCAGTGGACCCCACCACGCGGGACTTCAATCTGGACATGCGACGCGGTCCCGACCTTGACGCGGAGTCGATCGACTCGCTGGTTGGCACGCCGCCGATGATGGCCGACCGCAGGATCGCTGTGATCCGTGAAGTAAACGGGCTCAAAAAGGACGCGCGCTCCGCGATCGATCGCTATCTCACGCGTCCATCGCACGATGTGTTGCTCCTGTTGATCGCGGGGCCAGGAGCCAAGGCAGACAAGGCGCTGGAGCGGGCCACTACTCCGCTGGAGTTCAATCCGCTGGAGGACAACCGCGTTTCCAAGTGGATAGTTCACCACGCTTCGACTGAGCTTGCGGCGGAGATCACCACGGCCGCGGCGGAGCTACTGCACGACGCGGTTGGGAATGACTTGTATCAGCTGTCGGGCGAGCTGGACAAGCTGGCCAGCTATGCCAACGGCACTCCGATTACGGAGGATGCGGTGAGCGCTGTAGTCGGAATCCGGCGCGGTGAGACTGTGGGCGATCTGCTGGACAAGGTGCTCCAGCGCGACGCCACCGGTGCCAGTAATCTTCTGGAGCACGTTCTGACTCAGCCAAAGACTACCGGCGTGAGCGTTATCATGGCGTTGTCCACGCAGATGCTGGCGCTGGCGTGGGGCCGAGCTCGTGTGGATACGGGACTACCGCAAGGGCGACTCGAGAGCGAATTTTTTGGACTCCTGAAAAGTACCGGTGCGTTTCCGGGACGTCCGTGGGGCACCGCGGCAAGAGCCTGGGCGGCGGCGGTTCGGGACTGGTCCACGGATGAGTGCGATCGAGCGTTGGACGCGTTACTCGCGGCCGATATCGCGCTCAAGGAGTCGCGCGTATCGTCGGAGGAGCAAATTCTTGCTACGACGATCCTCGCGATCTGCGCGGCTGGAACCAGAACAGGATCTAGAAGAGCAGCCTGACTGGCGCCATATAGGCGCCACAAAAACGTCACAAGACCGACATACACGTAGGAAACGGAAGAATGACACATTTGCGCAATAGCTGGTATTTGGCCGGAGTCGTCGTTGCGACGATGATCCTGGGCTCCCGGGTCGATGCTCAGGCTTCTCCTGATTCGGCGCTGTACGCGAAGGCGCAGCAGATGGTGAGCAACGGCGAGGCTGATGCTGGCCGGAAGCTTGTGGACTCGCTCGTTAACGCAGCTCCTCCCGGGTCGGCGCAGTACGCTGAAGGGCTGTACTGGCGGGCGACACTAGCTGCTTCGGGCAATGATGCGGAGAAGGATTATCGGCGTATCGTGGTGGACCACCCGCTTTCGCCTCGGGTGCCGGACGCCCTGCTCAGGATGGGCGAGCTGGAGTCAGCGAGAGGCGATCGAGAGGCGGCGCTGCAGCGTTTTCAGCGACTCATCCTTGAGCATCCCGAGAGCCCACTGCACGCCGAGGCCAGTTACTGGCTGGCGCATACATATCTCGAGACCAACGACGTTCAGCGCGGCTGTGCGGCAAACGCGGATGCACTCGCGCTGGCCCGCCCATCCAATGTAGAGCTGAAGAATCGGATCGCTTTTCAGCAGCAACGTTGCCGAGGCGTCGTTGTGGCGAATGGCGCCGGTGCGGCCGGCGCCGCCGCCGTTCCACAGAGTTCCGTAGCCGTGGCGGATAGCGTGGAACCGGTGGCCGTTGAGCCAGCCGTTTCCAGTGCGGCGGCGGATACGGGAGCAGCACCAAAGCCTGTACCCGAACAAGCTCTCGAAAAGCCCGCCACGAAGGCGAGCAAGACCGCGGCGCGGACGACCGCAGTTGCGCCGAGCGCGGGAGCGGCCAGCAAGCGTGCAGCGACTCGCGCCACTGCTAGACCAGCGCGTACAGCGACCCGTACAGCAACGCGTACACCGACCCGTACATCCCGAGCATCCTCGGCGCCGAAGGCAAACGGGATGTTCGCGGTCCAGGTGGCTGCGTTTGGAGTCAAAGCGCAGGCAAATGCGCTTGCCGTAAAATTGCGCGGCATGGGATACAGTGCACACGTCGACGGAGTCGTGGCGCCGTACCGCGTTCGGATCGGGAGCTACAGCTCGCACGCGGCGGCGGTTGCGGAGCAACAGCGGCTCAAGGCCAGGCAGATAAGCGGGTTCGTGACACCTGGATAATCGCGTGGCAAAGCCGTCGGCCACGCCTCTCATGCAGCAGTACCGGGAGATAAAGGCACGACATCCCGGGACGATCCTGTTCTTTCGCATGGGAGACTTTTACGAAACGTTCTACGAGGACGCGGAGCTCATCTCTCGCGTCCTCGGGATAACGCTCACCGCGCGGAACAACGGAGGCGCCGCAGAGGTGCCACTCGCTGGCGTGCCGGTAAAGGCCGGCGCCGAGTATGTGCGCCGGCTGGTACAACTTGGCCATCGCGTCTCCATCTGCGAGCAGGTCGAAGATCCGAGGACAGCGAAGGGCGTGGTGCGGCGCGAGGTTGTGGAGACGGTAACTCCTGGAGCGGCGTTCTCGGACGACTTGCTGGACGGCGCTCGCAACAACTTTCTCTGCTCCATCGCGTACGACAGCACTGGGGACCGAGTAATCGTCGGAATCGCCGCGCTGGACATCTCCACCGGCGAGCTACGGCTCGCAACCGTGTGTGAGAGTGACAGCGCCGCCGTGTTGGCGCGATTGGCGCCGAGCGAGATCGTGATCTCCGAAGACCAGGCGGCGATGTCGGGGACGACGCTGGTGATGCGCCGTCCCGTTTGGGAATTTGATCCCGGCATGGCGCGCGATGATTTACAGCGACACTTTCGCGTAAGCTCGCTCGAAGGATTCGGTATCGACTTCTCGGATGATCTTGCACTCGGCGCGGCCGGTGCACTTCTGCGCTACGTTCGCGAGCTGCAGCCCGGCGGTGTGCCACATCTCAATCCGCCGATAGTGGAGCGTCCGGGTGGCACGATGCCGCTGGACGGAATGACGCGGCGGAATCTGGAGCTGATCGAGTCGCTGCGCGGTGGCGCAGGCACTGAAGGGACGCTCATAGGCGTTCTGGATCGCACCCTCACGCCCATGGGCGCTCGACTTCTGAGACAGTGGATACTGGCGCCGCTCACCAACATCGCGCGCATCAACAGCCGGCTCGATGCAGTCGCTGCGTTCGCGTGTGATCCGATGGCGCGCACATCACTGCGCACGATGTTGGACGGCGTGCGAGACGTGGAGCGGCTGGCGGCAAAGGTCGCGGCCGGACGCATCACGCCGCGCGAGCTACGCGCTCTGGGCGATTCGGTCGCGAGACTTCCGCAAGTGGAAGACGCGGCGCGACGCATCAAGGGTGATCAGTTGCATGATGTGCTGGCGCGTTGGGACTCCTGCTACGAGCTCGGCGCTGACATTTGCAACGTGCTGGTGCAGCGCCCGCCTCTCGCGCTCGGTGAAGACGCAACGGTAAGACTCGGCTTCGACAGCGAACTGGACGAGTTGCGAGAACTGCGCGACGGCGGCAAGGACGCCATTGCCCGAATCCAGAGCGATGAGCGCGAGCGGACTGGCATCAACTCGCTCAAGGTCGGATACAATCGAGTCTTCGGTTACTACATCGAAGTCACCAACTCGCACGGCCACCGCATCCCGGATGACTACCAGCGGCGCCAGACTTTGACGGGAGCGGAGCGGTACGTGACGCCGGCGCTCAAGGAATATGAGGAGCGTGTGCTGACCGCTGCCGAGCGCATCGAGGTGCGTGAGCGGGAGCTATTCGAAGCACTGCGAGGGAGAATCGCGCGCGACGTTGCGCGTGCGCAATGCGCGTCACGTGTGTTGGCTGAACTGGATGTCCTTGCCACGCTGGCCGAGGTGGCCGAGTGTGAGGGGTACGTCCGGCCGAACGTGAGCGATGGATTTGATTTGCGGATCGTGGCCGGCAGGCATCCCGTGGTGGAGCGAATGATGCCACGGGAGAAGTTCATCCCCAACGATGTCACGCTGGCGGATGGCGCGCAGGTCATCATCCTTACCGGACCGAACATGGCCGGCAAGTCCACGGTGCTGCGACAGATCGGGCTGATCGTGCTTCTGGCGCAGATGGGGAGCTTTGTCCCGGCGCAGTCTGCCGAAGTGGGTGTAGTGGACAGATTGTTCACGCGCGTTGGGGCGAGCGACAATCTGGTGCGGGGGCAGTCCACCTTCATGGTCGAGATGAGCGAGACGAGCGCCATTCTTCACTCGGCCACGGTTCGATCGCTGGTACTGTTGGACGAGATCGGTCGCGGGACGTCTACGTACGACGGTGTATCGATCGCGTGGGCGGTGACGGAGCATCTGCATGACAGCGCCGGGTGCAAGACAGTGTTTGCGACGCATTATCACGAGCTGACCCAGCTGGCCGATCGGCTGGCCGGAGTGCGCAACTTCAACGTGCGGGTACGCGAGGTGGGTGAAGAGGTGCTATTTCTACACACACTCGACCCCGGCGGCGCGGATCGCTCATATGGTATAGAGGTGGGGCGCCTGGCCGGTCTCCCGCAGTCGGTTTTGAAACGCGCGAGGACGCTGTTGCGTCAAATGGAAGGCGACCACCGGATGGAAAAGACGACTGGAGGCAGCAACGGGAGCAGCGGTTCGCAGAGCAGTAGGCGGACGTCCCTAAACCAATTGGCGCTCTTCGACGCCGAGCACGCACCGAATCCGGTGATCGAGGCGCTGAAAGTGCTCGACCCAAATACGATGACACCGCTGCAGGCACTCGATACGATCGCTCGCCTGGTTGCTGACGCTCAGCAGCAGGCGTAACGCCGCGCCCAACTACGCATCATCTATGGCTATGACTACGGAAGACGGCTTTCAGAGCGCGTCCAGGAAACTGGCATCACGCATTGCATCACGCATTGTATCACGCATTGCGCTTGCGACAGCGTTCGTGGTCGTGATTGCTGCGTGTGGAAGCAAGGACACCAACACGAAGACCGCGTTGGATACGACGGTGGTTCGTCCGGACAGCTATCCCGTGATGTTGAACAAGGATATGCCGTTCCGGTATCCGCCGGCGTTGTACGCCGAAAAGGTGCAGGGAAACGTGACGTTGCGCCTGTACGTGGATACAGCAGGGGCGGTGGTGAACGACTCGACGAAAGTAGCAGAGTCGTCCAAGAGCGCAATGCTCGATTCGGCGGCGATAAAGGGAGCGCGTGAGCTGCACTTCGTTCCCGCCAGGTCACGCGGAGCTCCGATGCCAGTGTCGATTCTGTTCCCGGTATATTTCCGGCATCCCGAGGCGACGCCGCCAGCGGGCGATACGATCCTCAGAAAGGCACCAAAGTTACCACTGCCGGCCGCGGACAGCGCCGCGGCACGCGCGGCCAAAGACACAGCCAGAACCAGTGGGACCAGTGGGACCAGGCGACCGAATAGATAGTATCAAAATGCATATAAAGCGAAATGAGCGGCCGTATGACAACGTGCTGGAGACGATCGGGTGGACTCCGCTCATCCGGTTGAACCGTATCACACGTGGTTTGAGGACGCCTGTGTACGGTAAGGCTGACTTCTTCAATCCGGGCGGGTCAGTCAAGGACCGCATCGGGCTCCCGATCATCGAGCGGGCGGAGCGCGAGGGAGCGCTCAGGCCGGGCGGGACTATCGTCGAGGGGACGAGCGGGAATACCGGCGTGGGGCTCGCTATTGCGGCGGCGCTGAGGGGCTACAAGTGCATCTTCACCCTTCCGGACAAGATGTCGCAGGAGAAAGTCCGGCTGCTCAAGGCGTTCGGCGCGGAAGTGATCGTGACGCCGACCGCGGTGCCGCCCGACCATCCGGACAACTACGTGATGATGGCCAAGCGGATCGCGTCGGAGCTGCCTAACGCGATTCTGGCCAACCAGTTCTACAACCCGGCCAATCCGGAAGCGCACTACGAGACCACCGGTCCCGAGCTGTGGGAGCAGACCGAGGGACGGATCACGCACTTCGTCGCCGCTGCCGGAACCGGCGGTACGATCAGCGGTGTCGGGCGTTATCTAAAGGAGAAGAACCCGGAGATCCAGATCATCGCCGGCGACCCGAACGGCTCTATTCTGGCTGAATACTGGCGCAGCAATGGCGAAATAAAAGCAGAGGGTGCGCCGTACAAGGTGGAAGGAATCGGACAGGACAAGATCCCCGGGACGATCGACATGAGCGTGATCGACGAGTATCACACCGTGAGTGATAGGGACTCGTTCGCGATGGCGCGTCGGCTCACACGCGAGGAGGGTCTTTTCGTGGGCGGCTCGTCGGGGCTGATCGCGAAGGTCGCGCTGGACGTTGCGCGCCGAGTGGATGACCCGAACGCATTCATCGTGACCTTTCTTTGCGACACCGGTGAGCGGTATCTCTCCAAGCTTTACAACGACGAGTGGATGCGCGAGAACCAGCTGCTCGAGGCGGAGCACGTTACGCTGGGCGATATGCTGTCACGTAAGGATACTGATGCGCCGGCGATAGTGTCGATCGCGCCGAGTGCGGGCGTGCGGCAGGCACTGAACCTGATGCTGCTGCACGACGTGTCGCAGTTGCCAGTCATGAATGACGGCGGGTGCATCGGCTCGGTTGGTGAAGCGGCGCTGTCACAGCGCGGATTGGAGACACCTGCGTTGCTTGACGCGACGGTGCGCGAGGTTATGGACGCACCGTTCCCGTCCGTGAACGCCGATGAGCCAATCGAATCCGCGGTGAGGTTGCTGTCGAAGACGACGCCGGCGGTGTTGGTGGTGGAGCATGGGGCGCCACAGGGGATAGTGACGCGATCGGATATGCTGCGGTTTGTGATGGGGCGGTAGCAGCATAGTCCAGCTTGGGCACGGGTTGGTAGAGATATCGCGAACGAAGGGCGAAGCGACGCTCGAACATGTCGCTAACGCGTTCACTCAGCCCTGGCGCAGATGAACGGTTTTGGGTGTGCTCGCTAGATAGGGGTCCGTGCCGAATCGATCGCAAGCAACGGCTGCCCATAAACGTCTCCCTGTCGTTGGTGCTGGCGTCGCATGTGGTAACGTCGTCCGTGCTTGAGTCGTCCGTGCTGCGGCGGACGCAGAGCCTAGCGACGCTGAAATCGCTCCCAGCCATGTGCCGATGACGACGATTGTGTCGTGCGGCGGCGCTTGTGATTGCCTCTGGAATGCCTGCTTCCGGAAACGCGTAGCAAGGGACCCGGTGTCATGCTGGCCTGATTGCGGTCGCGCCATCGTGGAGCTACACCTCCTCACCTACTTCTCAAGCTCGCTATACTACAACTCATGCCTATATCACCTCTGCGCATCACTGTCCTCATGGGCGGCGCGTCCGCCGAGCGCGACGTGTCGCTGGCTTCCGGGCTTCGGATAGTGGAGGCTCTGGCCGCGCGCAAACACGTGGTGATTGCGCTGGATCCGGCGGTTGGGGTGCTGGATGGGGCGGCGTTGGACGAACTGCGACGGCGCAAGGTTGGAACTGAGCCGCCGTCTCTAGAAGCACTGGCGGGATTATCCGGTGGACTGCGCAGCGATCTCGCGTCGATGCCGGAGGTGCGTGAGGCCGACGTAGTCTTTCTGGCGCTTCACGGCGGTGAGGGCGAGGACGGCACCGTGCAGGCGCTGCTGGACATGGCGGGCGTTCGCTACACCGGAAGTGGGCACCTTGCGAGCGCGCTGGCGATGGACAAGGATCTATCCAAGATTCTCTTCCGTTTCGCCGGTGTTGGTACAGCTGACTGGATGATGGCGCCCAGAAGTGTCGATGAGGTCGCGCAAACGCTCGGCTGGCCCGTAGTAGTGAAGCCGTCAAAACAAGGATCAACGGTAGGGCTCACGGTGGTACGCAAACCGGACGCGCTGAACGACGCGATCACCGAAGCGTTTCGGTATGATGATGAAGTGATGATCGAGCGATTCATTCCGGGGCGCGAGCTGACGGTCGGGGTGCTCGGCGATGTGGCCCTTCCCGTGGGCGAGATCAAGCCGATGAAGGAGATCTACGACTATGAGTGCAAGTACACGGCTGGGATGGCGACCGAGGAGTTTCCCGCAAATTTGTCGCCAGAAGTTACTAAACAGCTACAGGTGCAGGCGCAACAGGCGTTCGCGGCGCTCAAATTGCGCGGATACGCACGGATCGACTTTCGCCTGAACGACGCTGGCGAGTGCTACTGTCTGGAGGCGAACACGTTGCCGGGGATGACCGAGTTGAGTCTGATACCGCAGGGGGCAGCAGCCGCTGGAATGAGCTTCGGCGATCTGTGTGAGCGGATCGTTCAGCTCGCGCTCGGGTAAACGGAAGGCTAGCGACCGATGGAAACGACCAGCCCCGATTTCAACACGGCCGATCACGAGCCAGGCAGCGGAATAACACCCGCGGTGCAGTGGCTCATCGCGCTCAACGTCCTAGTCTATTTCGTTCAGCTCACCTCCCCGGTGGGCGCAGCGGACGTGACGCGTTGGCTCGGTCTCTCCTCGTCCGAGTTTCCGGCCCAGTGGTGGACGGTCGGGACGTACATGTTCGTGCACGCGGGACTGGCGCACCTGGCCACGAACATGATCATGCTGTGGCTGTTCGGGCCCCGAGTGGAGCGCGCGTTGGGCGTGCGCAGCTTCACGTACTTCTATTTCTGGTGCGGCCTGGGCGGCGCGATCTTCCATCTGCTCTTCGTGCAGCACGGCCTGGTGGTGGGAGCCTCCGGCGCTGTTGTGGGCGTGGTGCTGGCCTACGCGCTCAAGTGGCCGGACGACGAAGTGTATATCCTCGGTCTCTTTCCCATGCGTGCCCGATGGCTCGCCGTGTGGACGATCGCGTGGAACGTGGGCATGGCGCTGGCCGACATGACCGGACTGTCCAATGGCTCGACGGCGTGGATAACGCACGTCGGCGGACTCGCATTCGCGGGGCTGTATCTGAACGCGCCGACCGGTTCCAGTCTGGAGCGGATCCGCCGGCACGTCGCCACGATTCCGGATGACGTGTCGTCCAACCCCACCATCCCCAAAACGCCGCGGGTCAAGCGGCGCGAGAATCCGCCCAGCGCGGACGAAGCTGTGGCCCGCAGCAACGCTATCGTCAAGCGCCGCCCATCCACCCCGCTCCTTACATCGCCCAAGCCCAAACCGCGCACGGAAGACGTGAATGCGCTGCTGGACAAGATCTCGCGCGAAGGGATGGAGAGCCTTACGATGGACGAGCGGACTTTCCTGGAAGAGATCTCGCGGAGATTGCGGGGGGCGTAGAGCCGGGCGCCTTACGTAAGTTTGTTGGATGCCAAAGCCTCAGCTGATCGAGACCTTTCCCAATCCTTACGCGGACCGGGATTATGAGATTCACATGGACTGTCCCGAGTTCACATCGCTCTGCCCGCTGGGCGGGATTGAGGGCGACGCAAGCGATCTGGCCGCGTTGGAGGGGGGCGCTCCGGATTTCGCGACGATCCGCATAACGTACTTTCCGGGTAGCTCGTGTGTGGAGCTGAAGAGCCTCAAGCTGTATCTGTGGAGCTTCAGGAACGACGGAATCTTCTACGAGCGTGCGGTGAACCACATCATGGACGACCTGGTCGCCAAGGTCCAGCCCAAGTGGATCCGGGTAATCGGCGACTTCAACCTGCGCGGTGGAATCAAGTCGGTGGTGACCGCGATCCACGGCACACCGCCCCAGCCGCCGACGTTCTAGCCGCCGGTCCTACATGGAGCCGTAGTCTAGCTCCGCACAAGCTACTGTCGTTGGACTGGCATCTGACTGACTTGTTACTGTCGCAGAATAAGGTGCTGACGGCGTCAGTATTCCGGGAACGGTTGATTCGGCCTTCGCGGTTCCATCCGCGAATGGGAGCAGCGGGTCGTATCGCTCGTCGGGACCGATGACCGGGCCGTTGTCGGAGCAGCGGCCGGAATGCAGACGCCACATGTAGCTGGCGGCTGGGCGCGCGCCGCTCACGGAGAGTAGAACGTGGGACCACCCGGGCGTGCTGCTCAGGGTGACGGCGAC
>JBBSHV010000056.1:0-13594 GCA_038232435.1 Gemmatimonadales bacterium
GACAGACTCTGGTACTGCGGCAGCGATAGCGCCACAGTGGCACCGGCTGCTATGTTAGCTCGAATCAGGGGCGATATGATCACGCGCGCATCACCCGGTTCCGAGGCAGCCATTGAGGAGAAGAGGGCCAGCTGATCCCGATCGGTCAGCCTGCGCCGCTCGATCGTCACGGAGTTCAAGAGAGTAAAACTGCCCTCCAACGGCGGTTCAGCCGGTATTCCATATACTCCACCAGATTCCAGAGTCGTGCGCTCCAGGCGGGTCAGCGCGGAACGCAGCTGCTCATACGTGCGCCCATCAACTCTACGCCCTATAGATCGCAGAAACGCATGTAACGTGAACGTCAAGGATCCGTCCTCGGGCGACCCCGAATCGCCGTATCGGTGCATTAGCTCAACGTAGACATCCTGGTCGAAGGTACCCGGGAGCCGATCTCCTGGCGCCGGGAGTACTCGCCACCGTCCGCCGCCCTCTGGAGCGTAGCTTATCGCCCCTTCTTCAGCCGAGTCACTCAGCCGGAAAAGTGGCAGTGCTTCCAGTGATCGGTCGAGAACAACCGTCCTGGTGGCGGTGCGACGGATCGGTGCTCCGAGAGTCATACCTTATAGAATAGAAGGTGCCATGACACGTGGAAGGGGGCAAATCGTCATGGAACAAGAAATGAATACGGGAATTACCGTGCCCGCGACGATTGCCGGGGACACCAGACACTACAAATAGAAAGCTCAAACGTCATGAACGTCCTGCGATACGCCGCTGAATTTGCCCTCTTCCTGCTTGTAGCGGCCATGGTGCTCATAGGAGTGCTGACGGTCACGCACGGCACTCCGGTGCGCACCGTGATCGCGCCTGGAGCGGCCTATCAGCCTCCGCCGATTACCGATTCGCTCTTCACCCGAACAATGGATCTGTACACGGGGACGAACATTGGCAGCGGCAACAGGGTCGAACTAAAGTTGAATGGGGAGGGGAGCTATCCTCCATTGTGGCGTGATCTGGAGGGTGCAAAGCGTACCATTATCGTGCAGATGTACTACTCGGAGCCGGGCAAGGTGGCCGATCAGATGCGGAACGTATTGTCCGAACGTGCCCGGGCAGGCGTCCGAGTGCTCGTCCTGCTGGATGCCTTCGGCTCAGGGCCACTGAAAAAGACCGGCTTCCTGGACTCGCTGAGGGCGGCTGGCGCTCAGGTGGCGTGGTTGCGGCCGCTCAGGTGGTACACATTGAACAAGGCGGCCAGCCGCTCCCATGTGCGCATCGTAATCGTGGATGGACGCATTGGATGGACGGGTGGCTTTGGACTGGCTGATTACTGGCTCGGTGACGGTGTACACGAGAAGGAGTGGCGCGACTCAAACATACGTTTCGAGGGGCCGGCTGTAGCGGCGCTGGAGGCCGCTTTCGCGTCCGGCTGGGCCGAGGCGACCGGGGTCCTCCTCACCGGGCACAGCTACCTTCCTGAATCCGCCTTCCGAGAGGTTGGACCAACCGTGGCTGGACTCATGTACACGGTGCCGGCAGTTGGTAGCACCGCTGCATCGCGATTCCTGGCGATGTCGATCACGGCGGCCAAGAAGACTCTCTACATAACTAACTCGTACTTCGTCCCGGATCAGGAATTCCGGAACATGCTCAAGCTTGCCTCAGCGCGGGGCGTGGACGTGCGCGTGATCACCGCCGGCGACAAGAGCGACGTGAAGACGACGGTATACGCGGGCCGGGCACATTATGAGGAGCTGATAAAGAGCGGCATCCGGATCTACGAGTATACACCAACCATGATGCACGCTAAATCGCTCGTGGTCGACGGCACGTGGTCCTCGGTTGGGTCGATGAACTTCGACAATAGGTCGATGGCGTTCAACAACGAGTCCAACATGAACGTGCTCGACGCCGGCTTCGGCGCGCAGATGGACTCGGTCTTCGCGGCCGACATCACCTACTCCAAGGAGATCAAGCTCCCTCAGTTCGAGCAACGGCCCTGGACGGAGAAGCTGATGGAGTGGGGGGCTGACAAGTTATCCAGCGTGTTGTAGCGGAATTTGCGGAGGGCGGGGCCGGAGTTAGCGCAGGGGCACTGGCCCTGTTTCACCCACTTGTACGCAACTGGTTCGCGGAAACTGTCGGTCTTCCATCAGCGCCCCAGGAGCGCGGTTGGCCGGTAATAGCGAGCGGCGAGCACACGCTCATTCTTGCGCCCACCGGCACGGGAAAGACGTTCGCCGCCTTTCTATGGGAGCTCAATGCGTTAATCGAGGAAGGGCGCGCCGGGCCGCTCGCCAACGGCGTTTACCTTGTCTATGTTTCGCCGCTCAAAGCGCTCAACAACGACATCCAGCGGAATCTGGAGCGCCCTCTAGCGGAGTTGAAGCGGCGGTTCGAGGCGGCGGGCGAGGCGTTCCCGGAGATCCGCATCGGCGTTCGCACCGGCGACACTCCGGCGAGCCAGCGGCAGAAAATGATACGCAAGTCGCCGCACATCCTCATCACCACTCCGGAGTCGCTCAACATCATGCTCACCTCCCTCAAGGGGCGTGGGATGTTCGCGACGACACGTACGCTGATTCTGGACGAGATCCATGCCGTTGCCGGGACGAAGCGCGGCGCCCATCTGGCTGTGACACTGGAGAGGCTGGTCGAACAGGTGGCCGTGGAAGGAGCGCCCCAAAGCGCGTCCCAAACAGGGCCACAAACAGGGCCACAAACAGGGCCACAAACAGGGCCACAAACAGGGCCGCAGCGGATCGGCCTTTCCGCGACGCAGCGCCCGCTGGAGGAAGTTGCCCGATTTCTGGGCGGCACTGATCGGCCGGTAGCAATCGTCGATTGCGGACTGACTAAGGAACTGCAGCTCGCGGTCCGGTCGCCGGTTCCGGATCTGGCCAAGGTGGACGGGAGCGTGTGGCCTTCGGTCGCAAAGCTGGTCCTGGAACAGCTTCAGTCGGCGCGTACCACGCTCGTCTTCGTCAATAACCGGGCGCAGGCCGAGCGCATTGCGGCGAGAGTGAATGATCTGGCGGGCGAGGAGATCGCACAGCCGTACCACGGATCCATTGCCCGCGAGCGGCGCTTGATGCTGGAGCAGCGGCTCAAGCAGGGTGAGCTGCGCGCACTCATCACCACCAGCTCGCTCGAGTTGGGGATCGACATCGGAACGGTCGATCTGGTGATGCAGCTTCAGTCACCCAAGCGTGTTTCCGCCGCACTTCAGCGTGTCGGTCGCGCCGGCCACACGTTAGGCGTCGCCAGCCGCGGGATATTCGTTCCAACCTTCCGTGATGACGCTGCGGAAACTGCCGCGATCGTGGCCGCGATGCGCGCCGGCGAAGTCGAGCCGACCCGCGTGGTGCAGAACGCACTCGATGTGTTGGCGCAGGCCGTGGTCGCCACGGTGTCGGTGGACGATTGGAACGCGGACGCACTGTACGCGATGATCCGCCGTGCGTATCCGTATCACGCCCTGCCGCGCGCGGCGTATGACGAAGTGCTCGCGATGTTATCGGGAAAGTATCCGTCCGAAGTTGCGGCCGAGCTCGAGGCGCGTATCAGTCACGACCGCACAACCAATATCCTGAGCGGATCACGCGCGAGCCGCATGACGGCGGTTATCTCCGGCGGCACAATTCCGGATCGCGGACTCTACTCCGTGAACCTGGCGGACCGAACTCGCCTGGGCGAGCTGGACGAGGAGTTTGTGCACGAATCACGAGTGGGTGACGTGTTCCAGCTCGGATCGAGCACCTGGCGCATAGCGGAGATCGGGCATGACCGCGTGGTGGTGATACCCGCGCCAGGTGCGCCGGCGCGGATGCCGTTCTGGCACGGCGAGTATTCAGCGCGCTCGGTCGCACTCAGCTCTCGCGTCGGCGAGCTGCGCCGCGAGTTGGCAGAAGGAGTGAGCGACGAGGAGCTGCGCAACAGGTATGAGTGCGACGAGGCGACTATCACCACGCTCAGGCGCTACATCGACACTCAGCGTCTAGCGACGGGAATTGTGCCCGATGATCGTAACATCGTTGTGGAACATTTCCGCGATGAGACCGGCTCGGTACGCGTCGTGATCCACGCTGCGTTTGGCGGGCGCGTGAATGCACCGTGGGCGATGGCCCTGGCGCATCGTGCGCGCGAGTCGCTTGGTGGCGCAGATGTTCAGGTCCAGACGACCGACGACGGAATCATGATCCGCATGCCTGAGCTTGCGTCACTTCCGCCCGTGCAGTCGCTTCTGTCGATAACACCGGCGGAAGCCGAGCAGTTGGTAATGGAGGAAGTGGGCGCGTCATCGCTTTTTGGAGCGCGCTTCCGCATGAACGCGGGGCGTGCACTGTTGCTGCCGCGCGGGATGCCAAGCAAGCGCATGCCACTCTGGCTGCAGCGGCTCAAGGCGCTCGACCTGCTCCAGACGGTACGCGATTTCCCAAGCTTCCCGATCCTGGTGGAAACGTATCGCGAAGTTCTGCAGGACGCATTCGATGTCGCAGCAATGAAGGATGTGCTGCGCGCGATCGAGGAGAAACGAATCGTGATTCACGTGGTACAGACCGACATACCATCACCATTCGCGTCCAGTCTCCAGTTCGGCTTCGTGATGGATTGGCTGTACGGAGATGACACACCGCGTGCCGAGCAGCGGGCCGCGCTACTGTCGCTTGACCGCGTGATGCTGGACGAGGTGATGGGCAACGTCGAGCACGACGACGAAACACTACAGACGATCTGGGAAATCGTGGAGCGTCGGAAGGCGGTGCTGGAATCGACCACCGATCCAGCGCGCATCGCGGAGTGGGGCGAGGGTGAGGGCGGACGTCGTGGTCTGCTCGCCAAGTACGTTGCGCTCGCCGGCCCCGTGACAGCCGAAGAGATTCACGAGCGCTATGGCTGGTCCGTGCGCTGGATAGAGGCTCGGCTGCGCGAGTGGCGCGAGCGGGGTCGCGTTGTTATTGGGAAGTTCAGGCCCGAGGTGAGCGGTACCGAGTATCTCTCACGCAAGATCGCGGAGTTGGCCAGGCGCCGGGCTCTGGCCGCGTTGCGCAAGCAGATCGAAGCGGTGGAGATGTCGTCCTTCGCCGCCTTCCTTGCTCGATGGCAGCACGTGGATCCGCGCGACAGGCTGGAAGGCGCTGGCGGAATCGCGACCGTGGTGCGACAGCTATTCGGACTGGCTCGGCCCGCGGCCGCGTGGGAACGCGATTATCTAAAGAGCCGTATCCTCGAGTACAACGCCGCGTTGCTGGGCGAATGGATGGCGAGCGGCGAGCCGGTCTGGGTTGGCGAGAGCAACCGCGACACGAACACGAGGGACGCGATGGATACCGCTGTCGTGCTCGCCCGGATCAAATTCTTCGAGCGTGGTACCGGTAACGTGTGGCTATCGCAACTCACCGATACAACGGACGCACGCGACAATCTCACGGCAGACGCGCGATCGGTGTACGACACCATCGCGCGTGAGGGAGCGTCGTTCATCACCGATCTTCAGGTGCTCCTCTCCATCTCTTCGCTGTCCTTGCGCGAAGCATTACGCGAGTTGGTGGCGACGAGCCTCATCACCAATGACACCGCAGACGCGATGCGACAGGTAGTTCGGTGGAAGCCGATGATGCCGAACATTTCATATGACCCGGATCGGTGGCTTCCGAAGAGCTTTGTGGAGCGCACAGATCGTCCCATTCGGCACCGACGGCCAAACCTGCGCAGACTCCCCAAATGGGAACGGCCTGATCGCGCGGGTGGTGGTAGCGCCGTCGCCAGTTGGACAGGTCGCTGGTCGCTGGTACACAAACCCGGCGTGCTCGGTGTAGCGCTGGACGAGGAGGAGCGCGCTGCAGCCGTAGCTCGCCAGTGGTTGGAGCGGTACGGCGTCGTCTCACGCAACTGGTGGCGGCGCGAGCGGCCGCCCGTGTCATGGCGCGCGATCTACCAGGAGCTCAAGCGTCTCGAGTTTCGCGGTGAAGTGCGGCGCGGATACTTTGTGCGCGGTCTGGCCGGTGCTCAGTTCGCGCTGCCCGGCGCGGTGGAGCGGTTACGCGAAGTTGCGGGTGCGGACAACAGCGACGCGCCATTCGTGGTCCTTGCGGCGAGCGATCCCGCAAATCCATACACTCTTGCACTGGAAGGCGTCGATCGCGATCCGCTGGCAAGGCCGCGCGGCGCTGGCGCACTGCTCGTCACACGCGCCGGGCGTGTAGCACTCGCCGTTGAAGGGCGAGGAAAGCGGATCGTCGCAGCCGATTGGCTTTCGCCGGAAGATGCATTGGAGGCGAGGCGAGTGTTGGCCGAGCATCTTCGCGGCGAGCGAGGGGCGCGGTACCTGTAGCGCTCCCAAACATTGTACGTACGGCGGTATAGCTCGCGTACTTCCGCGGTGCGGGTCTGCTCGCCGCTGTCATGTTGGCTATCTTGGCGCATGTCTCAGGCCGTCCCGACCAGACCATCGCGCGTGTCACCAGGTTGGGTACTCGGCGCGTCGCTGCTCGGGATATCCTTTGCCGGGCCGCTGGTGCGCCTCTCCTCCGCGGATCCGGTCGCGATCGCGGCGGGGCGACTTGCCTTTGCGCTGATCGCGATCGTGGTCATGCTTGCGATCAGTGGCGAGTGGCGCCAGTGGCGGACGCTGGCCCGCGCCGATTGGCTGCTTGCTCTCGTGGCGGGGGTGATCCTTGCGCTGCACTTCTGGGCGTGGAACGCGTCGATCAATCTCACGACTATCGCTGCATCGACCACGCTGGTCACGAGCCTGCAGCCCGGCTTCGTTGCGCTACTGTCGGTGTTCATCGTGCACGAGTCGCCCAGCCGCCGCCAGATGGCCGGCCTCGCCCTGGCCACGCTCGGCGCGGCGATCATCACGGGGCCGGATATTCTGAGTGCTGGCCCCGCTGCTCCCAACAGCGCTCAGAACCCGCTACTCGGAAACGTGCTGGCCATAGCGGCAGGTGCTGCCGCCGCGTCATACATGACCATCGGGCGCCGCTTGCGCGCCAAACTCGGCGCATGGGCTTACGTTGGGATTGTCTATGGCGCGGCGTTTGTTACGCTGCTGATGATCGGCGGCGCGACCGGCGTGCAGCTCGCGCCGCAGCCACCACGCGAGCTGCTGATCTTTCTCGGTCTCGCCATTGGACCGATGCTGATCGGACACACGGGGATGAACTGGGCGCTGGAGCATCTTCCGGCCTACATCGTCAATCTCACGGTTCTGGGCGAGCCGGTCGGCGCGACTCTCTTGGGAGCGATCATTCCGGGCATCCACGAGATCCCGCGCTGGACCACATTCGCGGGCGGTGCGGTCGTGCTCGTCGGCGTCGTTGTGACTGCATGGACGCGACAGCCGGTGGTCCAATCTGTAATCGAGACCGCGTAGGAGGGCGGACCAACACGTGGGTGCGATCCTGATTCGTTCCGCAACGGCCGAGGATGCCGCGGCACTCTCCGCGTTCGCCGCACGGACGTTCATCGAGACATTCGGCGCGGACAACTCGCCGGAGGACATGGCCGCCTACGTCGCATCGACCTTCACGTCGGAGCTTCAGGCCGCGGAGCTCGCCGATCACCAGGAGGTGATCCTCATTGCAACTTCGGATGGTGAGAAAGGCGCATTCGTGGGTTATGCGCATTTGGGGAGCGGTGACGCACCGACCGTCATCACGAACGCCGCGTCAATCGAGCTAAAGCGGTTCTATGTCTCCTCCGCTTACCACGGACGCGGCGTCGCGCAGACTCTGATGCAGCGCGTGCTGAGTGAGTCACGCCAGCGCGGGTGGCGCAGTCTGTGGCTGGGTGTATGGGAGCGCAACGCACGCGCGATAGCATTCTACCGCAAGCTCGGCTTCAGCCACATCGGAAGCCAATCGTTTCAACTGGGCACCGACGTGCAGACGGACTGGATCATGGAGCGTTTGCTGGACGTACCCTCATCCACAGCTGAGGGACGGAGTCTCAGCCGTCCAACGGATGACGCCAACGGAGACCAGGGAAGCGGCTAAAGTCGCGGTCGGTTGTGATCCACTCGCATCCTGCGTCCGCGCGCATGGCGTAGAAGAGCGGCACGAACGGCATCTTCAATGACCGCATTGAGGGTACGTCCGGTCTCCGATGCGCGAGCTTTGGCCTGTCGCAGCAAAGTGTCCGGAAGGGAGATGGTGGTGAGCATGCATCAAGATGTCAAACGATGATGCCTCGCCGGTGCGGACTTCTATCGGCTTGCACGTCCCAGTGCCGCACGCACAGCTTCCCGCATCGCGACCACCGAGTCGTTGCGCGCGGCTACGGAATCCTCGCGCACATGCAGCTCGATGCCGTCCGCGACTTCGACGCGTCGCCACGTGACGGGCTCGTCCCCGCGCGCGGTCACGACGTCGGCCCGGACAGCCAACACCGGCTCCAGCGAGCCAGCGACACGTCGCTCCAGCACGTCGCCCGTTAGCGCACGCACCTCCTTCTTGATCAGCTCCAGCGACTGACCTTCGCGCTGGCGAATCTTGACCGCGAGAAGCTGCAGCAGATGCCGATAGTTGTAAGTCGCGGCTGTCCCCGTTCCCTCGGGCCTGTCTATCAGGCCGGCGGAAACGTAGAAGCGGACCGAGCGTGCCGACGGCGCGGCGCGCGCGGATGCGTTGGTGGGACGGATCCCCGCCGCGTCTACGAGACTGGCGGCGTGAGCTGCGAGTCCCCGCGCGTTCCAGGGCGCATGTCGAGCGTGGGCGCGGAGGAGTGCAACCGGCGATTCAGCCATGTGGATAGGATAACGTTAAACTCGTCCGGACGCTCGTCTTGCGGCAAATCACCGGACGGCGACAGGATGTGTACATCAAAATCGGGCTTGAGTGTGCGGAAGCCGCGGATCTCCTGAACGGGAGCGATCTGCGCGTCCTCGCCCCAAAATAATAGTGCCGGCTGATTCAGACGCCTCAGAGCGCGACGTACGTCGATGTTGAGATGGCCGGCGATGAAAGCGGCCGGCGCGTGACGCGCTCCACGCTGATGCGCAGTATCGTATGCCACGTCCACCAGCTCCTCCGTGACGAGCGTGTTATCCGCGTACGCTACTTCCAGAAAGTGCCTCAGGCTCCGGCGCGACACCATCGCATTGAACGCCGCCGTCCCGACCACCGGCGTGTCGATCGCGAGGCGTCCCGCATCGGCCGCCACTCCGGTGGCCTCGTTCAGCCTGGTCAATCCGGTGGGCTCGATCAACGCCAGAGCCGGGAAGCGATGCGGATCCCGGGCGCCGAGTATGATGGCGTACGCTGCGCTCAGCGAGTTGGCGATGAGCACGCACGGGCCGCCAATCACCTGGGCCACAAAGTCTGATATGAGCGATATGTACAATCGCGCGCTGTAGCGAACAGCCGGACGATCCGATCGCCCGAAGCCCAGCAGGTCCATCGTGTACACGGTGTGATCCCGTGCGATGTAGTCCACGTTCTGGCGCCACTCGTACGACTGCGCGCCCGCGTGAATTCCATGGATCAGCAGTACCGCGGGCCCACTTCCTCGTTTGGTGAACGAGATCCGGCGGCCACGCCAGCTCCAGCCGCCCTCCTCCCCGCCAAGAAGATTGGGGAGCCGGTCCACGCCGCGCCGCGCAAGTACATTGTAAGCGGCGGCAACCCCGAGGAGCGCCCCGCCCGACATCAGTAACTTACGCCAGCGGGACGACTCGTCATCTACATCCGCGTCGACGACCGCGCCTCGAGACACGGAGCGACGGTGCATGTCGCGACCGTCGCTCGTGTCGTCACTGCCATCGTCGACGTAGCGGTTAGCCTCGTCGTTCTCGTCATCGTTCGCGTCATCGTTCGCGTCATCGGAGGGGCGTAACCCCAAGCGGTATCGGGCCATGTTTATTGCAGATCGTCGTTTCAATCCTCGTTCCCCCGCGGGAGCGAGTCGCCTGAATGCGTACCTGGAGCGAATCTACATCGCCTACGGCCGCAGGCTCGTAAGGCGCTCCTTCGCGCGCGTGCATGTCTCTTATGCCGATCCCATCGTCGGCACATCCTGGGCCGAAAGTGATGTTCCCTCAATCGCCTTCATCAACCATAGCGCATGGTGGGATGCAGTGGTCCCATTCGTTTTATCGCACGACCTGTTCCGCCGTGTGAGCTATGCAATTATGGAAGGGGAGCAGTTGGACAGATATCGCTTCTTTCGACGCCTGGGCTGCTTCGGCGCCACCACAAATTCGCTGGACGATGCGCGTGCGACCGTGGAACATGCAGTGAACGTTCTCAGGGGCGGACCGCGCCGCACGCTCTGGCTCGCCCCTCAAGGCGCGCTACTCGCCTCGCGCACGCCGCTCCAGTTCAAGAGTGGCCTCGCGAGAATAGCAAAAACAGTCCCGGAAGCTCGACTGCTCCCCGTTGCGCTACGCTTCGAGTTCCGAAAAGAGAAGCTCCCCGAGTGCTTCGTCCGCATTGGCGCACCGGTTACATCCGTTGCGGTGGGCGAGCCGATCCGCTCAGCGACCGCGCGTTTCTGTTCGGCGCTGGCTCGGGAAGTGGCTGAGCTGGACCGCGCTCTGCTCGCACACCCCTAGCGTCATCGGGCTGGAGTGGTTGCTACGTAAAACAGCGAGGCCTCCGTCATGAAAACGAGGCCTCGCTGTTTTCCTACTGCCAGATTTACATCGCTATCGGCGCGAGCGACCGCCGCTCTTCTTGGCTGCAGTGCGCCCGCCACTCTTCTGGCCCGAGCTCTTCTTGGCAGCGGAGCCTGACGACTTGCGTGCAGCAGGTGCGCTCTTTCGCGCGCCGGACTTTGCGGCGCTCTTGCCGGCCGTGCCCTTGCGAGCGCTCCCGGAGCTCTGTTTCGCACCGCTCGTCTTGGACGCCGTCTTCGGCGTTGCCTTTTTCGCGGTGGACTTCGCGCCGGACTTGGTCGCCGACTTGGCACCCGCGTTGCTGCCCGTATTGCTGCCCGTGTTGCTGCCCGTGTTGCTGCCCGAGCGCGACGCCGACTTGAATGCTGACTTCGAGCCCGCCTTCGAGCCCGACTTCGCAGCCGGCTTCGATGCTGATTTGGATGCTGATTTGGACGTCGACTTCGAAGCTGACCTTGCTCCAGATCCACTTCCGGAGTTGGAGCCGGACTTTGATGCCGAACTCTTTGCGCCAGTGCCCGACGAAGCACTCGTCTTCTTTGCGCCGGCGCCGCTCTTCCGACCTCCAGCGTTACCACCCGATCCACTACCCGAGCCGCTGCCACTCTTTGCAGCCGACTTACGGCCACCACCGGCTCCCGTGGATCCACCAGATCCACCGGATCTGTCCGTTCCACTGGATCCCGCGGAGTCGCCTTCGCGCATGATGTCCGCGTCAGCTACCGTGTCGACGATGATCACTTCAACGATCTCGAACTCATCGTCCCCGTTCTCGTCATCATCTGCATCATCTTCATCATCGTCCAGCCCGTCAAGCGAGTCAGCATCAGTCCCGCCAGCGTCCTTCGCGTCCGCTCCGCCGGCGCCGGAGGATCCGACCAGCGCGCTCGCGAACGAGTCTGATGAATCGAGAGTGGATCTTTCTGCCGGGGGTGCGACGTTCTTCTTGCCCGACCCTTTCGGCCGTCCACGACGACCGGGCGCGCGCACTAGCGGTCCGTCCTCATCGTCCAGATCCTCGTCCTGGCCGTCACCCGGCGCTCGGGGAAAGAGATCGGCTTCATCATCATCCGCAGCCGCCCCCCCTTCCGCCGTCTCGCCACCTTCCTCGTCATCTTCCTCGGCGTCTTCCGCGCTATCCCAGAGCTGGTCGCTGTTGTCCTGATTCACACTCCAGCCACCCTCTTCGTCTTCTTCTTCGTCGTAGCGCGACTTCCGGCCGCGGCCACCGCTGTAGCCGCCGAGGTCGTCGTCGTCGTCTTCCGCGAAGCGGAACGTCTCTCGCACCTCGTCTCTGCTCGGCATTGCCGTCTCCTGGTGTGAAGAATTTTTCGATATCTATTTGCGCGATCTATTTGCGCGATCTATTTGCGCGCGCTGCACGTCGCGTGCCTCGGCCCGTCGTTAGCACTACATCCAATGCAAACAGTGCAAACAGTGCTACAAAAAGCGATGCAAAGCTGGCAAAAGAGTAGCGAAATCAGTCCTCCGCAAACTCCACGTGCACGTCGCGCGTGATGATACCAGCTTTCACGCCGCGGTCAAGGAGTAGCTTCACCGCTTCGCGTCCGCGCGGACCGTAATCCAGCGTCCAATCGTTCACGTACATCCCCACAAACTCGTCCGCCTTGTCGCGATCGAGGCCGCGCGCGTAGCTCATCGAATGGTCCAGCGCTGCCTCGCGGTGATCCAACCCGTACGCGATGCTCTCGCGCAGGTGCCTGGACACCTTCTTCGTCAGCTCCGCACCCAGATCCTTGCGCACGATGTTTCCACCCAGCGGAAGTGGCAGTCCCGTCTCCTCGAACCACCACTCGCCCATGTCCGCGATGAGGTGCAGGCCGTTGTCGCCGTACGTGAGCTGGCCTTCGTGAATGAGAATCCCGGCATCCACGTCGCCCGAAATCACGCGGTCCTCGATCTCATCGAACGGCGTCTCCACCGGAATGAAGTCCGGCTGGTACAGCCTTAGCGCCAGGTAGGCAGAGGTGAGCGGTCCCGGAATGGCGATCCGCTTTCCCTCGACGTCTGCCTTCGTCATCGGCGTTCGCGCCACCAGCTTGGGACCGTATCGGTCTCCCATCGACGCACCGTGCGGCAGCAGCGCGTACGCATCGGATAGATACGCATATGCGTGAATCGACACCGCCGTCACCTCCAGCTCAGCCCGCCGAGCGCGCTGGTTCAACGACTCGATGTCCTGCAACTCGTGGACGTAGCTGATTCCGTCAGTATCGATCTTGCCCGAGGCGAGTGCGTAGAACATGAACGCGTCGTCCGAGTCCGGCGAGTGGGCGAGATGAATGGTCGTCATGTGATGGTTGGGCGTTAACGCCGATTGATCAGCGGTCAAACGCCGGCGTCGATTTCGCGCCTGTGCCGCTGGTATTCCGGGAGATTCTTGGCCAGCTCCGCCCCTTTCACCTTGAGGAAGCGAGATGAGTACTCGCGCTGCGCCGGCGTGTTGCCCGACTCCTTGGCAACGTGGGCCGCAAGAAGAAGCCCGAGCAGATGATCCGGCTGCTGTTGCAGGATCGTGTCGGCCTGGGCCTTTGCCATCGGCAGCGCCCCCGCGACCTCCGCAATGCGTCCCACGTCGTACCGCTGGTCCGCCTCCAGCGAGTGGCCTTGGGCTTGCTCCACCATCTGGTACGCCTGGACGGCCATGGGCGCAAAGAACTGCACCGAGTCAGACTTCCCCTGATCGTTTAGAATCATTATGCGATTAAACAGCCTGTCCGCCAGTTCCTGCGGCGACATCTTGGAGATGTCGGGCGCGCGTATGGAGCCACCCGCCGCTGCCGCGAACGGTGCACCCATCGGGTCTCCCGCGCTACCGTTAGCCACGCTGCTTCCATTGTCCACCACCGGATTTGGTAGCGCATTGGACGGCGCGTCTACGGCACTCCCGGTTCGGGCATTGAACCCCTTTCCGGCGAGCATCGCGAACAGCGCAAGGAAGGCGATACCGGCCACGGCCCATGGAAGCGTCGA
>JBBSHV010000057.1:0-13358 GCA_038232435.1 Gemmatimonadales bacterium
TCGAATCTGATGTTGTAGAACGGGTCGATGGGAACGAGTGACACGTAGTCCGCGGTTGTTTTACCGGCGGCAGCGAACAGCTCGTCGAGAAGCCACGGCGCGGTGATGATGGTGGGGCCGCCATCGAAGGTGTAACCGTCCTGGGTGTAGACGTACGCGCGGCCGCCGGGCTTGTCGCGCTGCTCCACAACAGTCACGTCGTGCCCCGCGGCTGAGAGACGGATTGCGGCGCTCAATCCCCCGAAGCCGCTCCCGATAACGACGATCTTCACGCCGGCCTCACCCGAGTTTCACCCGAGCTTCACGCCGGACCGGTCGCGTCGCCGTTGTGCTGGCCGAGCCACGCTGGTCCGCTTCGTTTCCAGGCGTGCCAGAGCACGACAGCCTTACCTCGTAGCTGCACCCGCGCTCGCCGGGTGAGCGTGTCGCAGCCGATGCGCTCGATCGCGTCGAGGATGTGAGCGTATCCAACGGCGCAGGCCGTGGCGCAGCGCTGCGAGTCGCGTTCGAGGCTCGCGATTCCCGAATGCGCTTCGGCGTAGAGAGCGCGCGCACGTGCAATCTCGAAGCGCATGAGCGCCTGCCACCGTGCGTCGGTCGCGCTGACGGTTAGATCTGCGATCTCCGCGGGCGCGATACCGAAGCGCGCCAGATCCCCGAGTGGTAGATAGCAGCGGCCGCGCCTTGCATCCTCCCCTACATCACGCAAGATGTTGGTGAGCTGCATGGCGACGCCCAGTGTCTCCGCGCGCCTGACCGCGCTCTCGGGCGTGGCGCCGGTGGTCACGCCGAAGATGTGCGTGCACATTACTCCGACAGTGCTGGCGACGCCGTAGCAGTAGCGTTCGAGATCATACCATGATGCATATGTCGCAGGGTGCAGATCGCGTGCGACGCCATCCAGCAGCTGGTGCAGCACGGCCGGGGGAACGCGGAACTCGCGGGTCGCCCAAGCTACTTCACGGAAAACAGCGTCGTCGGGAGCGGCGTCCAGTGCTCGGTCCAGCCGTTGTCGATACGCGGCCAACTGCGCCGCGATGTCAGACGCGCCAGTGGCGTTTACATCAACCGCTAAATCAGCCGCTGAATCGACAATGTCGTCGGCCTGGCGGCAGAAGGCGTACACGGCGAAGGCCGCGCGGCGCTTGCGCGCGGGGAGGAAGTAGCTGGCGAGGGCGAACGTCCGCGCATGTTGCCGCGTAACGCGCTCGCACACGCGTGCGTCACGGGCCGTCTCGCCGGGTATCATCAATGCGAGGAGGGGGACTCGAACCCCCAAGGTGTGAACCGCCAGCTCCTAAGGCTGGTGCGTCTACCAATTTCGCCATCCTCGCGTACGCAGAAAGATATAGGGGCGCATCTCAGATGCGCCCCTGTATCGTCGTGCGTTACAATCGGTCAGTCGCCGATCAGCTTCCGACGCGGATGTTGACTATGTGGCTTGCCCTTTCTCCCCGGCCATCTGGGGAGCTGACGTTCAGGCTCAGATAGTCACCCGGCTTGAGCGAGGACAGAATGCTCTGGAGCTCCGCGGGTGAGTTGAGTGGGCGCTGCGGCGCTGGAAACAGGACATCAGTGATCACGTCGTTGGGGAACAACTTGTGATACGCCGGGCTGAGCCCGACGACGTCGGTCACCACGACGCCGCGTGAAGGCAACCCGGGTGGGCGCTGTCCCGCAGGTGGAAGCGGCGCCAGCGTGACGCCCAGTTTGGCGCTGGTGGAAATGCCACCGCGATTCATGCTGGTTGGTACCACCTGAGTTTGGACCGCGGCGGCGGGTAGCTCCGCAAGCCTGACGTCGAAGCTCATCCTCTTACCGTAGCGGATGACATCGAGACGCACTGTCTCGCCCGGTGCATGATTGCGGACGGTACGCTGCAGCGCGCTCTGACGATCAGTTGGTTGTCCGTCGGCCGCAACGATGATGTCACCGGCCTGTAGACCAGCACGGCGCGCTGGATTGTCTGGAGTGTCGGGATTGAAGCCCTGGACAGCGACGCCCGCAACGGTCTTGAGACCCGCGACGGCGGCCGCATCGGCATCCACGGGGCCAATCACGACGCCAAGAATTCCAACCCTGACGCGACCGTGAGCAATAATGTCGTCCATCACCTTTTTTGCGAGCGTGATGGGGACCGCGAAGCCGTAGCCCGCGTAATAGCCCGTGCTGCTTGCGATTGCGTTGTTGATGCCGATCACTTCACCGCGCGTGTTGACGAGCGGGCCGCCGGAGTTGCCGGGGTTGATCGCGGCATCGGTCTGGATCAGGTCGGAGATTGCGTAACGATCGGTATTCAGGCCTTGCAGGCTACGACCCTTGGCGCTCACGATTCCAGCGGTGACGGTGAAGTCGAGCACGCCCAGCGGATTGCCGATCGCGAGCACCCACTCACCCACACGTGTCTGCATGTCGTCGCCGAGTGGTATCGTCGGAAAGTCATTACCCTGGATCTTGAGTACCGCAACATCCGTCGTGGGATCGTGGCCGATAACTTTCGCGGGGAAGACGCGACCATCCATAAGCCTGACCTGAATGGTATCTGCGACGGTCGTGCGATCCATGCCTGTGACGACATGGTTGTTGGTCAGGATGTAGCCATTCTTGGTAACGATGAAGCCGGAGCCGCTCGCTTCCTGGACCGAGGGCTGTTGCTGCTCCGGACCACCGAAGAACTGTTCCATGCCCGGCGGAATCTGCATACCCGGAGGGATCTGCATGCCGCCGCGCATGCGACTGCCGCCGCGGACTCTGGTGTCAACCTGAATTGAGACGACCGCGGGCGTTGCGCTATTCGCGATCGATACGAAGGCGTTGCTCGCGTCCATCATGGGGCGAACGTCGGCTGTGTTCGGCCTCCCCTGAGCGAACCCGAGCCGCGTCCAGTCCATGCCGGATGCGAGCAAGAGGCCGCCAATGAAGGCGATTGCGACCGCGGTACCCCAGCGGACGCTGGAAGGAATCTGTGCCATTGCGCTGCTGCGTTGTGGTGAAAAAAAGGAGAGGGGAAGAGGAGTAACCTCTCCCCCTCAGTTTAGACCCCGCTAACCACGCGGAGGTTGCGCCTTACTTTTTCGCGTCGTCAACGATCTCAAAGTCAGCTTCCTCGACATTGTCGGCAGGGCTCGGCTGCCCCTGATCCGGCTCGTCGCCGTCGCTGCCCGGCTGGCCGGGCTGGGCGTTCTGGTTCTGCGCCTGATAGAACGCCTGACCCGCCTCGCTGTACGTTCGGGACAACTCTTCCTGAGCGGACCTGATCGCCGCGAGATCGTCTCCGCGGAGCGCAGTGCGCGCCTTTTCGACCGCTGCGTCCAACCGTTGGCGCATTCCTTCGGCGAGCTTGTCGCCCCACTCCTTGGAGTTCTTCTCTACTTCGTACGCTAGCGAGTCCAAACCGTTGCGAGCGTCGATCTGCTCGCGGCGCGCCTTGTCCTCGGATGCGTTTGCCTCCGCGTCCTTGACCATGCGATCGACATCTGAGTCGCTCAAGCCGCTGGACGCCTCGATGCGGATCTTCTGCTCCTTGCTGGTGGCCTTGTCCTTGGCCGTCACGTTGAGGATACCGTTCGCGTCAATGTCGAACGTCACCTCAACCTGCGGCATGCCACGCGGTGCGGGTGGAATGCCGGTGAGCTGGAATTTTCCGATTGTCTTGTTGTACGTCGCCAACTCGCGCTCGCCTTGCAGCACGTGGATCTCAACCGTTGACTGGTTGTCGTCCGCCGTGGAGAATGTCTCGGACTTCTTGGTCGGAATTGTTGTATTGCGCGCGATGAGCGTCGTCATCACCCCGCCCAGGGTCTCGATACCGAGCGAGAGAGGTGTCACGTCGAGGAGAAGCACATCCTTCTGCTCGCCCGTCAGAACCGCGCCCTGGACCGCGGCGCCGATGGCAACCACTTCGTCCGGGTTCACGCCCCTGTTGGGATCCTTGCCGAAGAACTTCTTCACCTCGTCCTGAATCTTCGGAATACGCGTGGAGCCGCCGACGAGTAGCACCTCATCGATCTCGCTCGGCTGCAGGCCGGCGTCCTTGAGCGCCTGCTGCATCGGCGGAATTACGCGCTTGATCAGGTCGTCGACCAGCTGCTCGAACTTGGCACGCGTGAGCGTATAGTTGAGGTGCTTGGGACCGGTCTGATCGGCCGTAATGAAGGGAAGATTGATGTCCGTCGACTGCGTCGTGGACAGCTCCATCTTCGCCTTCTCCGCGGCTTCCTTGAGTCGCTGGAGCGCCATCGGATCCTTGGACAGATCGATGCCCTGATCGCGCCGGAACTCGGCCACGAGCCAATCGATCACACGCTGGTCGAAGTCGTCGCCGCCAAGATGTGTGTCACCGTTGGTGGACTTGACCTCGAACTGCCGAGAGCCTTCGACGTCGTACAGCTCCAGCACGGATATGTCGTACGTACCGCCGCCGAGATCGAACACGGCTACCTTCTCGTCCTTCTTCTTGTCCAGTCCGTACGCGAGTGCGGCGGCTGTTGGCTCATTGATAATGCGCAGCACGTCCAGGCCGGCGATCTTGCCCGCGTCCTTGGTCGCCTGACGCTGCGAGTCGTTGAAGTATGCCGGCACCGTGATCACCGCCTTGGTGACCTTGGAGCCGAGATAGTCCTCGGCGGTCTGCTTCATCTTCTGAAGAATCATCGCCGAGACCTCGGGCGGAGTGAAGCGCTTCCCCTGAACTTCGATGACGACGAGGTCGTTCTGGCCCGCGAGCACCGTGTATGGGACGCGGGTCTTCTCCTCGCTGATCTCGCTCATCTTGCGCCCCATGAACCGCTTGATCGAGAAGACGGTGTTCTGGGGATTGGTGACGGCCTGACGCTTGGCGATCTGACCCACGAGACGCTCACCATCCTTGGTAAATGCCACGACCGATGGAGTGGTCCTGCCGCCTTCCGCGTTGGGAATGACGACCGGATCACCGCCTTCCATCACCGCCACTACGGAGTTGGTGGTGCCGAGGTCAATGCCAATAACTTTTTCTGCCATGATTGGTTTGATGCGGTTGAAGTGGAAATTGGGGCACGTGCAAAGCATCCATTCGGCTTCCGGCCGGTGCATAACGTGCACACTCTCTTAGAGCAACCACGATGCCTAATTTGTCTGCCAATCTGGCACAATCGATGGGAAAATCATGAGTCCTCTGGGCGACGACCTGCCGACTAGGCGGTTCCCGTGGGCGAACTATCTCATAATCGCCATTACTGTGGGCACCTGGCTTCTGGTCCAGGGGGCTGGCTTCAATGCAGAGCATCTAGCCGGAACGGTGTGCGATCTGGGGTTGGTTCCGGGTGAGCTGACGCATCGGACGCCGCTTGGCCTGGCGATCCCGATTTCACCGCAGTCGGTGTGCGTGGTGGACAACTACAGCATCAATTACCTCACGCCGCTCATTTCCATTTTCCTGCACGGCGGGTGGATACACCTGCTCGGCAACATGCTCTTCCTGTGGGTGTTCGGCGACAATGTGGAAGACGCGATGGGGCCGGGGCGGTACATCGTGTTCTATCTCGTGTGTGGCGTCGCGGCATCGATGGCGCACATCTTTGCCTCGCCAGCATCGCCAATTCCGACGGTGGGCGCGTCGGGCGCGATCTCTGGCGTCATGGGCGCGTACCTGCTGCTTTACCCGACGGCCAAGGTGCGCATCTTTCTTTTCATCTTTGTCGTCCGGCTGCACGCGTGGGCGGTTCTGCTGTACTGGTTCGGGTTGCAAGTGTTGTCAGGTGTTTCGCAAATGGGGCCGATGCGGCCTGAAGTCTCCAGTGGAGTGGCGGTGTGGGCGCACGTCGGCGGGTTCGTTACAGGGTTGTTACTCATATACCCGTTTACGGCGCGCCGATCGGTGGCTGGCCCTTTCGGGAGGCGCTAACTTCAGGGCGTGTTCAACCGGTGCAATCGCCGGCACGATCACAGCCGCTCCCTTCGCGGGAGCGTGGACTGCAACCGAGCGAAGTGTGCGGCTAATTCCCCGCGACGAACAGTTCTACGATCTATTCACGCAGTTGGCCGAGCGTCTGACGCTCGCGGCGAAGCTGCTGCACCAGTTGTTTCGCGACCCAGATCGTCGCGTTCAGCACGTCCAGGCGATCAAGGCCGCCGAGCATGAGGCGGACGGTCTCACGCACGAGATCATCGACAAGCTGGATCGCACATTCATCACTCCCTTTGATCGCGAAGACATTCACGCGCTTGCGTCCGCACTGGACGAAGTGGTGGATCTCATTGACGGCGCGGCGCGCCGATTCGAAATCTTTCAGATCAAGACCGTGCATCAGCCAGCAGTGACGCTATCAGAAGTGATGCTGCGCGCGGCGGGCCAGGTGGAAGACGCGGTGCGCAACATGAAGGATCCGAAGATCGTCAACATCAAGGCAGCGGAGCTCAAGAAGCTGGAGGAAGAAGGCGACGCGATCTACCACGAATCCATGGGCAAGCTTTTCGCCGAGGAGACTGACGCGTTGACCGTGATCAAGTGGAAGGAGTTGTACGACAAGGTGGAAGATGCACTGGATCAGGCGGAGGACGTGACCAACGTGCTGCAGTCCATCGCGATCAAGAACGGGTAGCGCGTGATAGCGTACGTGGTCGCGATCATCATCATCGCGTTCATCTTCGATTTCACGAACGGCTTCCACGACTCCGCCAACTCGATCGCCACGATTGTCGGGACGCGTGTTCTCAGTCCTGGCGCTGCGGTGGTCTGGGCGGCGTTCTTCAACTTTGTCGCACTTTTCACCGTCGGAACCGCCGTCGCGAAGACGATCGGGAGCGGCATGGTCGATGTCGGAATCGTCGATCCCAACGTCGTTCTCGGCGGATTGCTTGGCGCGATTACGTGGAACCTCATCACATGGTACTACGGGATTCCGTCCAGCTCATCGCACGCGCTCATCGGCGGTTACGCTGGCTCCGCGGTAGCGAAGGCAGGCTGGGCCGCGATCGTGTGGGGCGCGAAGTGGATCGAGACGCTCTCGTTCGTCGTGCTCTCGCCAATGGTCGGACTGATCGCGGGGCTGGTGCTGATGACATCGATATACTGGATTTTTCGTCACGCCAATCCGGGTCGCACCGATCGTCTCTTCCGCGTGATGCAGCTCGGGAGCTCCGCGCTCCTGTCGCTGGCGCACGGCGGCAATGACGCGCAGAAGACAATGGGCATCATCGTTGGATTGCTCGTGTCGGTGCAGGCCCTCACCGTCGGCCAAACTGGAATTCTGCGACACCTGTATCTCCCCAACGCCAACGGCGTCCCGCTCTGGGTCGAGGTGAGCGCGTACACGGCGATCTCGCTTGGTACGTTGTCCGGCGGTTGGCGTATCGTCGCAACCATGGGGCGCAGGATCACCAAGCTCCGGCCCGTGGGTGGCTTTGCGGCGGAGACCGCGGGCGCGATCGCGATCCTGGCCGCCACGAGGCTGGGCATTCCGGTCAGCACGACGCACACGATCACGGGCGCGATTGTTGGCGTCGGCGCAACGACGCGACTGTCGGCGGTGCGGTGGGGGCTGGCACGCAGAATCGTGTGGGCCTGGCTGGTGACGATTCCGGCGGCTGGTGTGATGGCCGCGCTGGCTTACTGGCTGCTGGCCTCGATGATCCGGATCTAGGTGACGGCGGACCCGGCGCTGTTCATCAACCGCGAGCTAAGCTGGCTTGCGTTCAACGCACGGGTGCTGCACGCGGCAGTCGATGAGCGCAACCGGTTGCTCGAGCGACTCAAGTTTCTGTCCATATTCAGCACCAATCTGGACGAGTTCTACATGGTGCGCGTTGCCGGTGTACGGCGTCAACAGCTCGCCGGAGTAACCGCACCAACGGGACCCGATGGGCTATCGCCAACGGAAGTCATGGCTGCGGTGCGCGCGAAGATATCCGAACTGACGGCGATGCAGCGTCGCTGCCTGCACGATACTCTGCTGCCAGAGCTGGCGCGACACGGCGTCAAGCTACTCACGATGGGCGAGCTCACGGCAACGGAGTGGGAAGCGGTTGACGAGTTCTTCGAGTCCGACGTGTTCCCGGTTCTAACGCCTCTCGCGGTGGATCCGACGCACCCGTTTCCGTACATCTCCAACCTGTCGATGTCGCTCGCCGTTCAGCTGTATGACCCGGACACAAAGATCGAGCGGTTCGCGCGCGTGAAGGTGCCCAAGAGCCTGCCGCGTTGGGTCACGGTGGGGCGGCCGAACCAGTTCGTACCTCTGGAGCAGGTGATCAGCGCCAATCTGGGAGCACTGTTTTCGGGGATGGAAATTCTGGGGAGCTGGTCGTTCCGTGTCACGCGCTACTCTGACCTGGAGGTGAAGGCGTCGGACGAAACCGAGGATCTTCTCGCGGCCATCGAGGAGCAGGTGCTTCAGCGCAGATTCGCGGAGGTGGTGCGCGTGGAGGTGCAGTCGGGAATGCCGGATGAAATTCGCACGATCCTGGTGGACGAGCTGCGCGAGGAGCACACTCCGGAGTTCGCGCTGACCAACGAAGACGTAGTCGAAGGCGGAGCGCTGCTCGAATTGGGCGACTTGATGTCTCTTGCGACGCTGGATGTTCCCGAGCTGCGCGACCCGCCATTCACCCCTGTTACGCCCACTCGCCTGCGTGACAGCTCCCAGTCGATTTTTGACGTGATCCGCGAGCGCGATTTGCTGGTGCATCATCCGTATGAGTCGTTTCCCTCCACGGTGGAACAGTTTGTTCATGCCGCGGCAATAGATCCGGACGTGCTCGCTATCAAGATGACGTTGTACCGAACGTCCGGCGACACTCCGATCATACGCGCTCTGACCGAGGCTGCCGAGCGTGGAACTCAGGTCGCGGTTCTGGTCGAGCTGCAGGCACGCTTTGATGAGGCAAACAACATCACCTGGGCGCGCACTCTGGAAGATTATGGCGTGCACGTGGCGTACGGTCTTCCGGGGCTCAAGACACACGCGAAGACCACGCTGGTGGTGCGCCGCGAGCCCGACGGCATCAAGCGGTATGTCCACATCGGAACCGGGAACTACAATTCCAAGACGGCGCGGCTGTACACCGATCTGGGCCTGTTCACGACAAGTCGGTCGGTCAGCGCCGACATCACCGATCTCTTCAACTCGCTCACCGGCTTCTCGCGTCAGCGCAGCTACCGCAAGTTATTGGTAGCGCCAGCGAGCATGCGCGCGCGATTTCTGGAGCTGATTCGTCGTGAGGGCGAGCATGCGCGCGCGGGTAAGGGTGGGCGCATCATTGCGAAGATGAACTCAGTGGTGGACGAGCAGATCATCGAGGCGCTGTACGAGGCGTCTCGCGCGGGTGCGGAGATCGATCTAGTTATTCGTGGTGTGTGCTGCTTGCGGCCGGGAGTCGTTGGTGTGAGTGAACGAATCCGTGTGATCAGCATCGTGGGTCGATTCCTGGAGCACTCGCGTGTTTTCTACTTTGCCAACGCCGGCGAGCCGGAATATTACCTGGGTTCGGCAGATTGGATGACGCGCAATTTCGACCGTCGTGTGGAAGCGATCACACCCGTGGACGACGTGCTGCTGCACGCCAAGTTGGAGTCGCTTCTCTCAGTCTGCTTGAGTGACAACCGCGAGGCGTGGGATCTTGCGGCTGGTGGGACCTACACGCAACGAACGCCGGGCGATGGGCCGGTATGCTGTGCGCAGGACGTATTCCTGCGCGAGCCGTGGGGGATGGTGGCCGATGCGGGCAGTGTTGGGGATGCAATCAACAACCGGAGTGGTCGGGTAGCATAGGGTCGACGAGATGACTATTATAGTCAGATGCGTAATGCTTCTGTTTCTGTCGCTAAAGCCGAGCTGAGTGCGCTCCTCAGGGAGGTTAAGCGGGGAGAGCGCGTTATTATCACGGACCGTGGCGTTCCCGTAGCGGCCCTTGTCCCGGCCAAAGAGGTGCTGGGGGAGGACGAACGAATGGCTGAGCTGGTTCGGCGCGGGATTGTTATACCGCCGAAGGAGCCTCTGACACAGGAAGCCATCGACTTCATCTTGCGGCCGAAGCCCGACGAGCCCCGGGAATCGGGAGTCCTTGCCGCTCTGCTCGCCGAGCGCGCGAGCGGCTACTGAGCCGCCAGTAGGTGGCATCCAAGCGGAATGCACCGCTCGCCGTAGCGGAAGCGCCGCCCGCGCGAGCAGGGGGCGCGGTCCGTTTCTGGGATGCATCCGCGGTTGTTCCGCTGCTCGTTCGGGAAGGCGCGACCGATCTCGTGGAAGCGCTGTACCGGCGCAATCCTGTGATCCTGACTTGGTGGGGCACTCGCGTCGAGGTACGTTCGGCACTTGAGCGACGCAGTCGTGAGCCAACCAGATACGATTCAGAGTTTGCCGAGTCCACGCTGAGAGCAATACGCGCGGTTTGGTCCGAGGTACTTCCGAGCGAAGCGGTACGCCTGAATGCGGAGCAATTGCTTGGCGAGCATCCGCTGCGTGCCGCGGATGCATTGCAACTCTCAGCGGCGATGGATGCAAGTGGTGCGGATCCCGCTACCCTCCCGTTCGTCACGCTAGATCGGCAGCTTGCTTCCGCGGCGGAGCGGCTCGGATTCCCGCTGCCGTTAAACGATCTGACGCAGAACTAGCGCTTCACGCCCCTACAGGGTGCCACACAGTCTTGAACTCGATGAAATCGCGCATCTCGTACGCGCCTTCGTTTGCGTCTGATGTCCAGTCAATCTCGGACTTTCTCACTGTTACGCGCTTGACGCTATCAGCCGCGCCGCGTCTGAGCGTCGTCGCATCCTCTCCGCCTACGACAGCATCAACGCCGCGGATGTGCGTGTGCGACGCGAACGTCGGGATCAGTTCGCGCCGGAACCCGGTGAGAATATTCACCACTCCGCCGGGCAGATCCGATGTCGCGAGCATCTCGCCCAACGTGATGGCGGGGTAGGGTGTCGTCTCGGACGCGAGCGCGACGACGGTGTTTCCGCTGGTTATGGCAGAAGCGATCTGGCTGATCAGACCGAGCAGCGGATGCGCGTCGCTGGCGATGATGCCGATCACGCCCATTGGTTCAGTGAGCGTAAAGTTGAAGAACGGCGCGGCAACGGGGTTGGCGCTACCCAGCACCTGCTCGTACTTGTCAGCCCAGCCAGCGTAGTGAACGAGACGATCCGTGGACGCTGCGACTTCCTGCTCGGCCGTCGTCGTCCACGTCGCTGAGAACTGGCGCAGCACACCGGTCATCTCGTCCGCGCGCGACTCGAGCATCTCGGCTAGTCGATAGATGATCTGACCGCGATTGTACGGCGTGCGCGCGGCCCAACCTGGACCGGCCTTGGCCGCCGCCTCCACAGCGTTGCGCAGATCCTTACGCGTGCACTGCGGAACGTGAGCGACGAAGTGGCCCGCGCTATCACTCACGGGGAATGTGCGCCCACTCTCGGAGCGGATGAAGGCGCCGCCGACATATACTTTCGGCGTTTTCATCACTGGGATGCGGGGCGTGGTCACGTGATCGCCAGATAATCGAGCAATCCCTGACGGCCACCTTCACGGCCGAACCCGGACTCCTTGTAGCCGCCGAATGGCGACGCGGGGTCGAATTTATTGAAGGTGTTTGCCCACACCACGCCAGCCTTTAGCTCAGCGGCCATGCGCAGGATGCGGGATCCCTTGTCGGTCCACACGCCGGCGGAGAGACCGTACATGGTGTTGTTTGCCTTCTCGATCGCCTCGTCCAGGGTGCGGAATGTGAGGATGCTGAGCACGGGACCAAAGATCTCCTCGCGCGCGATGCGGTGGCTCTGCGTCACTCCCGTGAACAGCGTCGGGCGGAAGAAGTAGCCGCGCGACGGCAGAGCGCAGGCTGACTGATAGATCGTCGCGCCCTCGGACACTCCGCTCTCCACCATCTCGCAGATTCTGTCGAGTTGCTCGCGCGAGTTGATCGCGCCGACGTCGGTGTTCTTGTCCAGAGGATCGCCCATGCGAAGGCTGGCCATGCGCTGCTGCAGCTTGCGCACGAACATCTCCGCAATCGACTCCTGCACGAGCAACCGGCTCCCGGCGCAGCAGACGTGTCCCTGGTTAAAGAAAATTCCGTTGACCACCCCTTCGACAGCCTGGTCGATCGGCGCATCCTCAAAGACGACGTTGGCAGCCTTGCCGCCCAGCTCCATCGTCATGCGGGTACCGCGCTCCGCCAGTTGTCGCATGATGATCTTGCCGACTTCTGTTGAGCCGGTGAACGCGATCTTCTTCGCGGCTGGATGGCCGACAACTGCCGCGCCCGTCTCTCCCGCACCGGTAACGATGTTGACAACGCCGTCCGGCAACCCCGCGTCCTGCAGCAGTTCGGCGAACTTCATCGCGGTCACCGACGTCGTCTCGGCCGGCTTGAGCACGACGCAGTTCCCCGTGGCGAGCGCGGGCGCGATCTTCCACGCCAGCATCAGAAGCGGGAAGTTCCACGGAATTATCTGGCCCACTACACCAAGTGGCGCGACGCTCCGCCCAGCCGCAACGTAGGCCAGCTTGTCCGCCCATCCAGCGTGATAGAAAAAGTGCGCGGCGGCGGTGGGAACATCGAAGTCGCGTGACTCGCGAATCGGCTTGCCGCCATCGACTGTCTCCGCCACCGCGAACTCTCTCGCCCGATCCTGCAGCAGGCGCGCGATGCGGTAGATGTACTTTCCGCGTTCCTTGCCCGGCATGTCGCGCCAAACAGTCTCGTACGCGAGTTGCGCGGCCACGTACGCAGAGTCAACATCCGGTGCGCTCGCCAGCGCGATCTGGGAGACCTGTTCCTCGGTGGCCGGGTTGATGGAGTCGAAGTACTGTCCTGACTGCGGCGCGACGAAGTGACCGCCGATGAATAGGTCATAGCGCGGGCGGATGTTCGGGCTGGTCGTCTCCGGCGCGGGATCGAAATCCCACATATTCCCGAAGATGAGCTCGGGAGCGTCGCTCTTGCGCGAACTCTTTTTCTTGGTGTCGTTTTCCGTCGCGCGATCCGACGGTTTGACTGTGACTGCCATTGTCAGTAGCTCTCAGCGGCGTCGGAGAAGTAGTACGGTGCCTGGTACGCACCGGTCTTCTCCTTGTTAATCTGGCGTAGAAGATCGTTCAGCAGCGAGCTCGCGCCGAAGCGGTATCGCGAGTTATTGAGCCAAGCGTCGCCGAGTGTTTCCTTGACGGCGACGAGGTAATGGAGCGCCTGCTTCGCGGTGCGGATTCCGCCGGCCGGTTTCATTCCGATAGGACCACCGGTGGCCAGGTAGAAGTCGCGAATTGCCTCGATCATCACCTGCGTGTTCGCGAGCGTCGCGCTGACGCCGACCTTGCCGGTGCTGGTCTTGATGAAATCTCCCGGACGCAGCACCTGCATCGCAAGGAACGACGCGA
>JBBSHV010000058.1:0-13130 GCA_038232435.1 Gemmatimonadales bacterium
CACGTTCGCCACTCCGGCGCGCTCGCAGTTATCGCGCGCCTCGGCCAGCATGGCCTCCGAAATGTCGAGACCTGTTACCTCGTCGCAACGTTCCCCGAGCGGAACGAGGACCCGCCCGACGCCGCATCCAAAGTCCAGCGCGCGCATCGGGCGAAAGGCTGGGTCCAGGCGCTCACGAATTATGGCAAGGACTCGTTCCACATGTTCGCGGCCGGAGCGAAAGAACTCTGTAAGGCCATCCGGCGTGAGTTGATCTCTCCGAAATCGTTCCTCACTGAGAACAGCGTAGTACGGATCCGTCTGACCGAACCGCTCCCAGTCCCGGTCCGAGTCGTTCGTCAGCGGGGTCATGACACGATGGTTGAGGTTGGGTGCGAATTATAGCCCGAGTGTGTCGTGCGAGCCCCCCGAAAAACACTACGGGCGGGACAGCTTTCGCCGCCCCGCCCGTAGCACCCCTCAAGGAAACCGCCTTACTGCTGCGGTGCCACGATGGCGTCGCTTCCGATCACGAGGATCCGGAAATCATCGCGACGGTTCTGCTGGTAGCAAGACTCATCGTGCGTGTTGCAGACCGGGCGCTCTTCACCGTAGCTGACGATGTCGATGCGACCTGCGTCAATGCCATGGCCGACGAGATACGTCTTGGCCGAGGCTGCACGGCGCTGGCCGAGTGCCAGGTTGTACTCATCCGAACCGCGCTCGTCGGTGTTGCCCTCGATGCGGATACGCATCCCTGGGTTGGCCGTGAGGTACGGGATCTTGGCATCGATAGTCGCCATCGCATCGCTGCGGAGGTCTGCCCTATCGAAGTCGAAGAAGATCGGAGCCGTGATCCTGGTCGTGTCAACAGGCGCGACTGGTGCCGGCGGTGGTGGTGGTGGTGGCTCTGGTGCCGGCGGTGGTGGTGGTGGCGGCTGCACAACAACGACGGTTGTTGTATCGACCGTTGCACGTGAGGCACCGCCGAGCATGAAGCTCAGACCGGCGCGTCCCGCGAAGTTGTACGTGTTGATGTCCCCAAGCGGGTAGTCAACAAGTCCATCGACGCGCAGAGCAATGCGGTTGGCAAGGCCCAAGCGGAAGCCGACGAGCCCTTCCGGGCCGTACGTATACGTGTTCAGCGGACCAGCCCCGTTGTCGCTGCGATGATAGCTGGAGCGGACGGCACCGGCACCGATGATGAACGAGCTAGCCGGGCCGATCGGGATGTTGTAGGCGCCACGCAGCGCGAAGTTCGCCTGATCGTAATCGATGCCGGCGGCCTGCGAGCGCGTGTACGGTACGTTACCGGAGCCAGAATTACTCGTGGTTACGACAGCCGACTGCGGCTGCGTGTAAACGCCGTCGCCTTCAACTTCCCAGTTGCGCGTCAGGAACACTCCAATGCCTCCGCCGTAACCCAGCGAATTGCTGAAGCCGCGGTCGAAGCCAATGTCGTTGCCGTAACGGGTGTACTGACCGAAGCCCTTGAGTTCGACCGTACCTGGGAGCGGCTGCGGCTGAACGTCCCAGAAGCTGACTGGGCCCGGTGTGCTTCCCATTCCCATCATCGTGGAAAAGTCAGGCAACACTTCGAGGCCAGCCTGGAAGCGGTAATTCGTGAAGCTATCACCGGTCGGATGGTAGTCCGCGATCGCGTCGCCGCGAACGGCAAAATAGTCACCCAGCACGATACGGAGGCCGAGGTCGCCGGAGACGCCGTACTTGTACGTGTAGATATTGCCAACGGGAGCGTTGCCGGTTCCCTTGCCGACGTCGTTGTGGAAGGGGGACAGGACGCCGCCGAGGCCAAACAGGATCGACGAACGACCGTACACCGGGAGCCCGTAAACCAGGCGCGCCGCGATCGGGCCGTACTTGATGGGTGCGCCGTTCGTGTTGCCAGAATACGAGGTCGGCGCTTCGGTGTAGGAAGCCTCGGCCTCGATGTCCCAATTGGGTGAGATGAAGGCGCCAATGCGCCCGCCGTAGCCGAACTTGTTGTCCGTAATACCGAGAGGCAGACCGGTCTTAGTGCTCGTATTACCGGACTTGAGCCCGTTGTCGAAAATGGTGTACTGCCCGAAGCCGCCTAGCAACAGAGTTCCGGGCTGCTGTGCAGCCGCGGCGCCTCCGTAAAGCAAGGCCGCTGCTGCACATACGGACCAACGCTTAGATAACATCGTGGATCTCCGTGGAATGGAGTGTGGACACTGGGTCGGAACCAGGTACTGCTTGTCGCGCGTGCTACCCGGCATGTTGCATGCCGCCCAAAGTGAGCGACACACGCGGGGCCAACCCTAAAACCCGCGCACACGGTGGTCAATTTGCTCGATCCGGGCGCACAATGCTAGCCGCATGTGAGAATCAATTGCATATGCAAACATTCGTGTGGCAATTACTTGCAATTCCCGACACAGTTTGGCGCCTTGGTTGCAAGTCTAAAGCCATCACCGCGCCCAAACTGTTGATCACGTCCGATTTCCATTTGTTACTTCTGCACCGTGGGCAGCAGACTGCGCCACCAGCGCCGCGCTCGCTCGCGTTTTAGCGCGTCCGCCACCGCCTCTTTCCACTCGCTCTGCATGGTGGCCGCATCGCGGAACCGGTCCGCTGGGTTCGGCGCCAGCCCAGTCCGAAGCCAGGCCACAATCGCTGCGGGAAGTGCGGTTAGATCGACGCGCTCGCCTAGCTGTTGAGCAAGCACGGCGTGTGGGTCGGAGCCAGGGAACGGCAACTCTCCGGTCAATACGTAGGCGACGATCGCGGCGAGGGCGAACAGGTCGACCGCGGAGCTCTGCGGCTCACCCAGCAGCTGCTCCGGCGCCGAGAAGCCAAGCGTTCCCTCGGGTGCGGTAGTCTCTTCGCCCGAGACGTTGGCGATTCCGAAATCGGTGAGGCGCCAGCGCTGGTACCGGTCTATCAGGATGTTTTCGGGCTTGAGGTCACGGTGAACCACGCCGATCGCGTGCGCCGCACCGAGCCCGTCCAGGATCAGCTCCACTTGCGAGGCAATGTTGGAGATGCCGCTCGCCCCGCGCCTCGCCACCAGCTGTGCAACCGACCCGCCTTCCGCCAACTCCATCGTATACCAGGACACTCCCGCCTTGCCGTCCCAGTCATAGATCGGCACGATCGCGGGGTGGGCCAGCTGGGCTGCCAGCCTCGCCTCGCGCCAGAACGCGCTCACCGCGTCGCCGTCGCGCGCCACTCGCGGGTGCAGGACCTTGAGAGCGACTTCGCGTTCCAGGGCGAGATCACGGGCGCGCCACACGGTCCCGAACGTTCCGCTCCCCAGCTTGGACAGGATCTCGTAGTCGTCCCCTACGGCGTCGCGCACCAGCCGTTCGTCTCCATCAGCGGTGGCGCGCGCTCCGTCGGATGTCCGGCTTGACTCTCCCATTGGCCGTTCCGCGGCGTAACCACGCTCGGCCGCGCGGATCATCGCGGCCATGGACGGAAAGCGTTCGGCCGGATCCGGGAGCAGCGCCCGGTCGATCGCGAGGGCGACCGACTCCGGTGTCTCCGGCCGCAACAGCTTCACGGGAGGCGTGTCGTGCGACGGAGGCGCCTCGCCTGTGAGCATCGCAAAGCAAATGGCGGCGAGCTGCCACTGGTCGGTTTCGAGTGTGGGGCGCCATACGTCGTCGTCCCACTCGGGCGGCCTGGGCAGCGCGTTCAGGTTCGGGCGCAGCCCCGCCGGAATGTCGTCGCGGCCCACTGCCCACTGCCACTGCAGCATCCAGAGCCGGCCGGTTGGCGTGGTCCACAGGGTATCCGCGGTGAGCGCTCCGTGCACCGAGCCGAGGTCGTGCACGTACGCGAGCGTCGAGCCGGCGCCGCGGAGCACCCGCAGCGCGTATGGAACGTCGGCCGCACCGAGCCGCTCAAAGTGGGAGCCGACGGTTTCGCCCGACACCCAGCGGCGGAGGTAGCCCGGACCGCGCTCGCGCTGCGTGGTCCAGTAATGGTACGTGGTCGGAATCGACGGATGGCTTCGGTGCGCCAGCTTCACCGCTTCCGCGTGCAGCCACCTGTGGTGCGCGGGATCTGGAGCCGTGACGAGTGAGAGCGAGCGGCCCAGTCCGTCCAGAACTTCCTGGTAGTGCCGGTATTCACTCTCGATGCCCTCGGCGCCCCAACGCCAGCCAGGCGGGAGCTCCCAGCCGGCGATGTGCGGAGGTATCGACCGTGTTACACGGCGGTGGCGTTCAGTAGTGCGGGGCGCGGTCATCGGCTAGTGTTAATATAGGACTGCCCCGAACCTCGCAGCGTCAAAACTGCATCCAAACAGGACCCAAATAGGACCCAAGGTGCTCACTTCCACGCCCGCCCCACGCCGGCTCAAGGAGATGACTCCAGCCGCGGTCGCTGCAACCCTGGAGCACGATCCCAGGTTGATTCTTCCCGTCGGGACGTGCGAGCGAACGCGGCCCGCGCTGCCCCTGGGAGCGCCCACGATCATCGTGGAATGCCTCGCGGATGACCTCTCGGCCGAGTTTGGCGTGCTGAGGGCCCCGACCGTAGAATATGGCGTGAACGAAGCGCAGGGAAAGGGTTATCCCGGCGACACGTCGCTCCGCAAAAAGACGTTGCATCGGGAGCTGAATGACCTGCTCACGTCGTGGGAGTGTCACGGTGTAAATGAGTTCATTCTGCTCACAGCGCACGGATACGATCCGCACCAGGAAGCGCTCGCGACGGTTGGCACGGTCCGCGCGCGAGTGCGCGTGGTGGATGTCTTCGCTGTAAACCTTTCGGATCTTATGGGTGTCAGACGCAGTGAGGACGACCGGGGCGATGTTTACCTGTCGCTACTGCTGCACCTGGCCCCGTCACTGGTGGACAAGTCGGTAGTCGAGGCAAGTGCGACCGCTGAGCAAGGCCGGGCTCTGTACGAGCGAATTCGCGCCCGAGTTAGCGAACGAATCTTCCTCGCACCGGTACCGGCGGAGTAACGTAGAAATAGCGCTTCAAGCCGTTGCTCGTTGCTCGTTGCTGCTGCTCGTTGGTGTTGCTCGTTGCTTGAAATGCTCGCGGCCCGTTAGGGGCAGCGAGCGAATAACGACTTTCAAACGTATACCAAACAATGACACCCAAATTGCGTTGGATCATCCTTCCGGCGTTGTGCGTGGCTTCTGTGGCGCAGGGTCAGCGCAGCGGACAGACTCCGTTGCCCGACGCCTCACCGTCAGCTCTGACGATGGAGCAGGCGGTATCGTTGGCACGGCGGAACAATCCTGATTATCTGGCGACGCGCAACAACAGTCGGGCCGCAGCGGCCGAGTTGCGGAGCGCGCGCGGGGCACTGCTGCCACAAGTCAACGCTTCGCTCTCGGGTCAGTACCAGCAGGGGGGTCGGCAGTTCATCTCCGGCGTGTCATTGGGATCCAACACCGACGCGCTCCAGTCGGCGTACAACGTGGGGCTGACGTATCGGTTGAACGCGGCGACGTTTATCACGCCCCGCGTTCAGCGCGCAAACAGCGTGGCCGTGGACGCCGACATCGCGGGCGCGACGGAGAACCTGTCCGCCGTCATAAGGCAGAACTACCTGACCGCGCTTCAGAGCGAGGCCCAAGTTCAGCTTCAGGACACCCTTGTGGCCAACGCGCAGCTCCAACTCGAGCTGGCCCGTGCCAAAGCGCAGGTCGGCAGTGGCACGTTGCTCGACGTTCAGCGGGCCGAAGTTTCGCTGGGGCAGCAGCAGGTGGCGAGGCTCCAAACCCAGAATCAGCACAACGTCGACCGTCTGAGGCTCTTTCAACAGATGGGCGTCGCGGAGCCGGCCAATGTGCAGCTAGTGTCCAGTTTCAGCATGAGTGACTCACTGCCGTCGCTGCCTCAGCTGCTGACCCTCGCCCGGACGCAGAACCCGGGCGTCGTGGCACTGCGGTCCAGAGAAAACGTGGCCGATCTCAGCGTCAAACGGGAGAAGACCGAGTACACGCCAACCCTGACACTCTCGACTGGGGTGGGCGGCTACACGTATCAGTATCGCGACCCCAACTTCCTGGTGAACCAGGCGCAGGGCCAGTTCACGGCACAGACCGCGGCGTGCCAGCAGCAGAATCAACTGCAACAGCTATACGCGATGAACGGTATACCATCGGTTCCGGTGGACTGCTCAGCCCTTGCCTTCACACCCGCGGACGCGGCGTCGCTCAGACAGCGCAACAGCGCGTTTCCGTTCAACTTTACGCAGGCACCTCGGAGCTTGAGTGCGATTATCTCGCTACCCTTGTTCGACGGCTTCGCCCGCGAGCAGCGGGTGCAGGAGGCGCAGGTCGCGCGTGAGGACGCGCGCTACAGCGTTCAGTCGCGCGAGCTCGCGCTCACGGCCGATGTGACCGCGGCGTATCTGACGCTTGGGACGGCGCAGCAGACAGTTGCTCTTCAGCAGCAGAACGCGGCCAAGGCAAAGCAGGAGCTCAAGTTCGTGCAGGATCAGTACGCCGTGGGATTGGCAACATTCGTCGATCTCACGACCTCGCGCACAGCCTTCGCGCAGGCTGAAGCCGATCGCATCAACGCTGTCTATAACTATCACAAGGCTCTCGCCGCGCTCGAAAGCGCGATCGGACGCCCTCTACGCTAACGGACATCAAACATGCAAAAACGCACTAAGACGATAGTGGCCGTCGTCGCGCTCGCGCTGGTGGTTGTCGCCGGCGTGGCGGCGGCCGCGAAGGGTCGCAACAAGGCGGTTGATGTCAAGATCGAAAAGGTTCAGCGCCGCGACCTCGTCGCTTCGGTTACGGCCAGTGGTCAGGTCCAGGCGCACACCAAGGTGGACATCAGTCCCGACATCACCGGGCGCGTGGTGCGCATTGGCGTGAAGGACGGTGATCAGGTGACCAAGGGCCAGTTTCTGCTTCAGATCGATCCGTCGCAGTACCAGGCAGCGGTGGAGCGGGCCGCGGCCGGTGTTGCATCGAACGAGGCGCAACTGCAGCAGGCGAACGCGAACCTGGCCCAGGCGCAGCGGGCATACGATCGCACGGCAGAGCTGAAGCGGCGCAACCCGACGCTCGTGTCCAACGAGCAGATGGACCAGCTCAAGACAACGGTGGACGTGAATCAGGCGCTGGCAGAGGCCAGCCGGCATGGTGTGGACCAGGCCTCAGCGGGATTGCGCGATGCGCAGAGCAGTCTGCGCAAGACGACAATTCTGGCGCCGATGAACGGAAAGATCACGCGCCTCAACATCCAGGAAGGCGAGACGGCCACCCCTGGCACCTACAGCAAGGACATCGGAACGCTCCTGACCATAAGCGACATGTCCACGCTGGAGACCAAGGTGAAGGTGGACGAGACCGATGTTTCGCACACCAAAGTGGGAGATTCCGCTGTCGTTCAGCTTGATGCAATGCCGGACACGACCTTCATGGGGCGCGTTTCAGAAATATCCAACTCTTCGCTGAAGCAGGCCACCACAGGAAACGCAACTGATCAGGCCGTGGACTACGAAGTGACCGTGGAACTGCTGAATCCGCCCCCGCAGACCCGTCCGGATTTCTCCGCAACGGCCAAGATCATCACGGACTCGCGCCGTAACGTTCTGACAGTCCCGATCATCGCGCTGACGGTCAGGGAGGACGTACCGGTCGGTGGCGGAGATAAGGCTCTGTCGCAAGGCAAAGCACCAGCGAAGCAAGTGGGCCAGCGTGACGCCGAGGGTGTGTTCGTCATCGACCCCAAGACCAACAAGGTGACGTTCCGGCCGGTGAAGGTCGGCATCACGGGTGAGAAGTATTTCGAGGTCGTCAGTGGCGTGAAGCCCGGCGAGTCGATCGTCGCGGGCACGTACCAGGCGATCAAGGATCTCAAGGATGGAACCGTCGTCCGTAGTGCGGCCGCTGATACGAAGAAGTCGGGCGCCAAACCATGACGTCAATCAACGTGGGGACCACGGCCGAATCGGGCGGCGATGATATCCCGCTGAGCACTACTGCTGAGCGTCGGGTGGTCACGAGCGAGATGGGCCGAACTCCGAACGCGGAGTGGGCCATCGTGGCGCGCGGGCTCAAGCGAGAATACGACATGGGAGGCGAGATCGTACGCGCGCTGCGCGGCGTCGACGTCGCGATCAGGCGGAATGAATACGTCGCGATCATGGGCCCATCGGGCTCTGGAAAATCGACTTTGATGAACCTCATCGGCTGCCTGGATACGCCCGACGCGGGCGAGTACTGGCTCAATGGAACGTTGGTCTCCGCGATGGACGACGACGAGCTCGCGCGAGTGCGCAACAAGGAGATCGGATTCGTCTTTCAGACCTTTAACCTGCTTCCCCGCTCCACCGCGCTGCAGAACGTGGAGCTACCACTGGTGTACGCGGGCGTTCCGAGCGATGAGCGACGCGCGCGCGCCACTGAAGCGCTCGAGCGCGTGGAGCTGGGCGGACGCATCACGCACCGTCCGAACGAGCTGTCCGGTGGTCAGAGACAGCGCGTCGCCATTGCGCGCGCGCTGGTGAACCGGCCCGCGATCCTGCTGGCGGATGAGCCCACTGGCAACCTAGATTCGCGAACCTCGGAAGACATCATGCGTGTGTTCGAAACCCTCTCCGCCGAGGGCCAGACCGTGATCATGGTCACGCACGAGCCGGATATCGCGGCGCACGCCCGGCGCGTGATCGTGCTGCGTGACGGAGTTGTGGAGAGCGATGATAGGCGCGAGCGGTTCGCGGAGAGGATCGGGACCGCGGGTCCGGCCATGGTCGCGGGCTAGTCACATGGCGCTCTGGGATGCGATACGCGTGGCGCTCGAGCAAATCCGGGCGCAGAAGCTGAAGAGTTTCTTCACCCTGCTTGGTGTGACCATCGGCGTGATGTTCCTCATCGCGGTCGTTTCGATCGTGGAGGGGATGGGGCGGTACGTGGAGAACGATCTCGTCGGCAAGCTCATGGCCGTCAACTCCTTCGAGCTGCGGCAGCGGCCCAATTTCACGCCCGGCGATGTGGATCAGGCGCAATGGATCGCGTGGCAGCACCGCAAGCGCATTCTGGACAGCGACGTCGAACCCGTCATCTCGGCGCTCCCGACGGGAACGCGAGCGGCGGTGGTGAGCGAGGACAACGTGACTGTGTCGTCCAGGTACACCGGCCCCAAGCAGGTGCAGGCGAGTGCCGTGACGCCCGCCTACTTCGCGATCAAGAATCTCGGCGTAACAAGCGGCCGTGTCTTCACCGAACAGGAAGAGGCGATGGGAACCCCGGTCGTGGTGATCGGGCAGGACGTGAAGGACCGGTTCTTCCCCAACGTGGATCCGGTCGGGCGCGCGCTGCGCGTGGGAACGCTTCCTTACGAGGTGATCGGCGTTGCGGAGGCGCAGGGGAGCTTTTTGGGCATATCGCTGGACAAGTTCATTATCGCACCACTCAGCTCGCCGCTCAAGCGGCTGACCAACCGTCATGGCGTGATCGACGCGATGATGGTACAGGCGCCCGACGCACAGGGCGTGGGCGATGCGGAGGAAGCCGTGCGCCAGGTGATGCGGACGCGGCACAAACTGCGCCCGTCCCAGCCGGATGACTTCGACATGAGCACCCCGGAATCCGCGATGTCGTTCTTCAACAAGATCAAGAGCTATCTCGTGATCGCGGGCGTAGCGCTTCCAGCGATCGGCCTGGTGGTCGGTGCGATCGTGATCATGAACATCATGCTCGTCGCTGTTGCCGAGCGCACGCGTGAGATCGGAATCAGGAAGGCGCTCGGTGCGCGCCGGCGCGACATTCTGGCGCAGTTCCTGGTGGAGTCGGCGACGTTGAGTATCGCGGGCGCGATGCTGGGCATAGTCTTGGGCGCGGCACTATCGTTCGCTATTGCCGCCGCATCGCCGCTTCCCACGCACGTGGCGGCGTGGTCCGTTGTCGTCGCGGTGGTCCTGGGCGCGGGCGTCGGAATCGTCGCCGGAGTCTATCCAGCGAGCCGTGCGTCGCTGCTCGACCCAATCACCGCGCTCAGATCGGACTGAACCATGGATACGACTCGCTTTTACTCTCTATTTGAAGGCGTCGGGATCGCGTTCGACGCCATAAGCGCCAACAGGGTGCGCGCGGCGCTCACGATCCTGGGCGTTGCCGTCGGCGTTTTCGTGGTCGTGGTAATCTCGGCCGCGGTGCACGGAATCAATGAGAGCGTGACCAGGGACATGGCGGCGGCCGGACCCACGACGTTCTTCATCACGCGTAGCCCTATGGGGTTCAACAACTGCGACGGATCGGATGAGACCTGCCCGTGGCGGCGCTGGCCCGCTATTTCCCCAGCGGAGATGACCGCGATCGGCCGCCTGCCCTCGATTTTTGCGGTGAACGGGACCATTCGGGGCACGGGCTCCGTCGGGTACCGGTCGCGGTCGCTGGCGAGTCCGAGCGTGTCCGGCGTACTCCCCGCGTGGGCCCAGGTGGATGGCGGTGACATCGTGGAGGGCCGCAATTTCACGGTTCCGGAGAACGCGGCCGGTGATCGCGTCACGATCATAAACGAAGCGATGGCCAGGGAGCTTTTCGGCGATCTCGATCCCATCGACAAGGAAGTCACGATCGCGAACGAGCCGTACCGCGTCATCGGCTTGTACCGCGATGCACCGAGCTTCATGGGTGGTGCGGACAAACCCAAATTGTACGTTCCTTTCGAGACGGCGTACCGCAACCTGCACGCACAAAAGAAGTGGGTCTTCGTGGCCGTGAAGCCGAGGGAGGGCGTATCGCAGGACGATGCGCTGGATGACGTCACTGCACTGCTACGCGCCGAGCGCGGGCTCAAGCCGGCCGAGGACAACACCTTCGCGATAACCACGAACCAGAAGGTCATGGAGACCTTTAACAAGACCGTTGGCATGTTCTTTCTCGTGATGATCTCGCTCTCCGCGATCGGGCTGCTCGTCGGCGGCGTCGGGGTGATCGCGATCATGATGATCAGCGTGACTGAGCGCACGCGTGAGATCGGCGTACGAAAAGCGCTCGGCGCGACGCGACGCACCATCCTGTGGCAGTTCCTTGTCGAGGCAGCGACCCTCACTTCGGTGGGAGCGGTGGTGGGACTGATCCTGGGATGGTTCGCCGCGCTGGTGATCGGCTGGGTTTCGCCGGTAAAGGCGTCCATTCCGCCGGGCGCCATTGTTGCCGCGTTGGCCGGAAGCGCGCTCACCGGAATCCTGTTCGGAATGCTGCCGGCGCTCAGAGCATCCAAGCTCGACCCTGTGGAGGCGCTCCGGTACGAGTAGTTGCTGTCGTAGGGCGATCCTCATCCCGAAAACATCCCGTATGCCGCTGCGCGTGAAGCGCGCGTAATTTCATCGGCATGAGGGACGTGGATATTCTCGCTATCGCGGCGCATAGAGACGACGTCGAGCTCATATGCAGTGGCACGCTCATCAAGGCCGCGCGCCAGGGACACCGCACCGCTATAATCGACCTCACCGCGGGCGAGACGGGAACACGCGGCTCAGCAGCGCTGAGAGGGGAGGAGGCCGCCGCCGCGGCGGAGATAATGGGCGTCTCAGCGCGGGAGAATCTGGGTCTTCCCGACGCTGGGCTGCTCAACACTCCCGATACGAGAGCGCTGCTGGCAAGCGCGATTCGCCGCTTCAGGCCCAGCCTCGTCATCGCACCGGCGCTCGCGGGACGACACCCGGATCACATTGTAGCGGGCCAACTCGTCCGTGACGCGTGCTTCGTCGCGGGGCTGGCCAAGATTGTCCCTGAAGTTCCCGCGTACCGTCCGCGCAAAATTGTGCACGCGATCACCTTTCGCGAGGATCACGAGAAGCCGACATTCGTGGTGGACATCAGCGACGTATTCGAGGAAAAGATGCGCGCGATCAAGTGTTATGGCTCCCAGTTTGACGGCGCCACTCAGGCCGGTGAAGTGTATCCCACGGGTGAGCCACTGTACGACGTGATACGGCACCAGTCGGCGCACTACGGCTCGCTTATCCGCTGCCGCTACGGTGAGCCATTCCATACCCCCGAGACAATGCGCGTGGACGACATTACATCTCTACAGGTCGCGACTTTCTAGATGCCGGAGCTCAACTATACGACCTATCTGGAGGTCGACGCGCTGCTGTCATTGCAGCACCCGCGCTCGTCCCCCGAGCATCCGGACGAGCTCCTCTTCATCATCGTGCATCAATCCAGCGAACTGTGGTTCAAGCTCATTCTTCACGAGCTTGACCGTCTATGTGATGCGCTACAGAGAACAGCAGTGCTCGAATCTGTGGAATCGGCCAACCGCGTGAATGGGCTGATGAGAATTGTCACCGCACAGCTGCACGCGCTCGATACACTCGCGCCGCAGAGCTTCGCCCAGTTCCGAATGCATCTGGGCACTTCCAGCGGGTCGCAGAGCGCCCAGTTCCGCGCGATCGAGCTGACATCCGGACTGCGCGCGCCGGATTATATCGAGTACCTGCGTTCCCCAGGCCCGCTGTCGCAACCCGTCGAGCACGCACTGGAGAGACCCTCGCTTCCGGAGCTGTTCGCTCGCGTGTTGGCGGCATGCGGCGTTTCGGCGCGCGAGGTCTACGCCACTGACTCGCATCGCGACCTCCGGTTGCTGGCCGAGGCGTTGCTGTCGTACGAGCAGGAGTTTGCAATGTGGCGCTTTCTGCACGTTCAGTTGGTGGAGCGCGTCATCGGTCCCGGTACGCCGGGCACCGGCGGATCGCTCGGCGCGCTCGCGCTGCGCGAGACGCTGGGCAACCGCTTCTTTCCGGAGCTGTGGGCGGTCCGCGCGGAATTTTATTAGGTTAAGGTCGATGGCCATCACCGCGATCTACATGGACCACGCCGCCACGACGCCGGTACGCGAAGAGGTGTTTGAGGTGATGCGTCCGTTCTTCGGCGCCAAATTCGGCAATCCGTCTTCGGTGCATCGTTTTGGCCGCGAGGCGCGCGCCGCGCTGGACGAGGCTCGCGAACGGCTCGCGTTCTGTCTGGGTGCCCACCCGGACGAGGTCTCCTTCAACTCATGCGGAACTGAGAGCGACAACACTGCGGTGCTGTGTTTGTGGCGCGCTCTCCGCGGACGCGGGCGCAACGCCGTCGTGACGACGCCTATCGAGCACAAGGCGGTACTCGCGGCCGCGCACGAGGCTGCGCGCGAGGGTGGCGAGCAGCGCACGTTGGCGGTTGATCACA
>JBBSHV010000059.1:0-13097 GCA_038232435.1 Gemmatimonadales bacterium
CGCAACAGGTTCGAGAATGAGAGCATTGCCATGTCTCCGGATACGAACCTCGTCAGTGTCGAACCTGAATTCCTTGGGCAACCGGACAGCCTGGGATCGGCCGGACCAGAATACTTTCGCGGTTTCCATGCATTCCCCGAGTGATGAGTGAGATATATTATTAAGATATATCACGTGCCTATGTGTGGCAAGCTCCTCGATTCAGAGTTCACACTGGTGGGCGTGCTCGTGATCGTACTTGCGGATGCAGGTATCATGCACCACCTCGTGCAGATCCTCGTCACGATTGATGGCCGTCGCGTTCTGCTGGCGCGAGCACCAGACTGCCCGAAGGCACCCGCCGACGTGTCCTGACATTCCCAGTAAACGCGCTCACAGCTCGAGCACTCGCACACGGGCGCGGAGCGTCCCCTTACAGCAGAGCGCACAGCAGAGCGCACAGCAGAGCGAGAGTCACATCGCTCGCGCTCAACGCGCGGCTGGGCCATGCGACTCTACCGGTCGCGCTTTGGTCCAGCGCAATCTGCATGTCGCGGTTGTGTCAAGGACGTGTGGTGGGACTCGCTGTCATGGAGTCTGATCTGAGACTGCCATCACCCACGCGCGTCAGTGTGTAGTTGAGCCCACTCTCGGGCTCGCGCATCTGATCGTCGAGCTGATGCAGCGCTTTGCCGCCGTCGATTACGAGGAAATTGCCCGAGTGGTCGTTCGGACCGACATCGATCTGGTAAACAGTGGCATTGCGATCGCGCGCGCTGCCGCGCAACAGGAACCATTTCCCCGTCTCAACCAAATGTCGTGTCGCTCGGTCTGCTTCCGAGATACGTCGATCGCAGCGTGAACGTCAACGGAGCGCCAGTCGCCGAGTCCGAGCGCAGCGTGAGATCAGTTCGAATGCCGGAGCAACCGGCGCACGGGAGCACGCCAATCCATCGGCCGAGGACGTGCTCGGGAGATGGCGATGTTGGAGATAGCGACGTTGGCGGCGCCGCAGAAGCCGCAGCGCGCGCCGAGGATTGGGCGGCCAGAGTGTCTGATTGAGTGCCTGCCTGTCGCACATTCGGTGCGCGCTGACATGCGAGTACTGCTGTAGCAACGAGTATCAGGACTGCGGGCGAATGTAGTAGGCACATGCGACGGACTGTTGAGGACGGATGAGTGGACGCAGATAACGGATTGTTGTCGATGGAAGCATCAGCGTTGCCGGGCGACAGTTTGATCGACCTCGTGCATCACGAGGAGAGTGTGAAAGGCAACCCTTCTCCCATCCTCCCAGGCGATGGGCTCGCCTTCCTTCGCCGCAGCATGTTCTTGGCGCTGGACCAAATCTGAGAGAGTCCCCCAGTAGTCCAGTAGTGCAGCGAGGAACGCGGCCTCGCGCGACCCAGTCTTGAGCGACCGGAAGACTGCATGCATCCGGGCGGCTGTCTTCGCCCGATCGCTCGGGACATCGACAATACCACGTTCCGTTACGAGTGCATCGGCATACTCCTGAAGCGCCTCGCGGCATAGATGACCGACTGTACTGAAGTGGGCTTCGGCATCCCCGACCCACAGCAGCTGCTCGGCGTCTTTCCATTTAGCATACGCCTTTGGATAGCGGCACCGGAACCGTTCCCCGTCGACAAACGACCTGACCTCCCGCTCGACCCGTTCAACCGGTTCGCCAGCTTGGCGCTGGAGCCATTCATAGTACTGGAAGGCTAACGGTGTCAGATCGACGTTACGGGAACTGCCGCCTGTGTAGGTCATCCGCACCAAACCTTCAGCCGCCAAGGCATCGAGATCACCCGGGTAAGCTCCCGGATGTTCCTTGGGAACTCCGGAGTGAGCCACAAACAGATTGCGTGACGTTGCCGAACCTTTGCACATGAACGGTTCCCGGCCATCCTTCGGCGTTCTCAGGTAGGCCTCGACGAACGTGCGCAGCAGCTCGCTCTGCTCCGGCTGGACATGAATGTTTTGCATGCTCACCGGCGGAGGAGGAGCGCTGCCAGCGGTGCCCTATCACTCGGTCTACACAAGCGCGAGATCCAGTGCTGCATCTTGGCCTGATACCCAACTGCGTGACAAACCATCAATCGATCCTCACCATCTAATAGTTCGCACCCAATAACCGAGGCCGAGCATGACCAAGCAGCTGCGTGTCCTACAGTATTACACTGTCGCCAGCACCGTGCTGCTGGGCGTGGTGTCACTCGCCGCTTTCAGACGGCCCGGCGACAATCTACGACTTGACGAGCTGACGGTGCAGCGAATCAACGTCGTGGACTCGACGGGGCGGGTGCGGGTCACGCTGGCGGGGAGCTACCCTCCGCGCCGAGCTGAAGTAGCCGGGCTCCTGTTCGTCAACAACGATGGGGGTGAGGCAGGTGGGATTCCACGTACCGCGTGCTCATAGCGAAAGTCCCCACGGAACAGCTTTCGGCTCGGCGCGTCTTCGTTGGGCGCGACGCGAGCAAGGCGGCGCCGAGCGCGGCTAAGGCGGTCATATTCTCGCGGAGGATAAACGCGATGAGATCGTACGCCGTTTGCCCTGAGAACATTCGTTCGGCCGCCGTTACGCGCGAGGCAAGGACATCATCACCCAGCAGCTCGCGGGCAGCCCGCGGGCAGCCCGCGTGACGTAGATAGTCGCGTCAGTGGGGATGTGCGCGAGGTCGTCGCGTCCGACCACGAGCGGCCGGAGGTTCGTGGCACCGGCGACTCCGCCGTAAACGGTCCCGAGCCTGTCGGCGAATCGCGGATCAGCCACCACGAAGTACACCGCCCCACGTGCCAGTAGCCGCGTGACTTCGGCCACGTAGTCGACTCGCAGCACGATCGTGATCCACGGTTTCTGGACGAGTCCGGCAAGCCGCTGGATATCGGCCGTGTGGAATGCTGTCGTTACGAGCAGGTCCGCACTCCGCAGCTCGGTTGGTACCTCTGGTACCTCTCCGTCGCCGACTTGCGCGAGATCGACCGAGATTGTGTCCAAGCCATAGTCGCGCCGGCTTGGATGGGCCGTTCGTCCGGACGCAGCCGGACGTGTGCTTTGGCGTGGGGATCTGTCCCACATGTGGGGACTCGCGGTGGCATCGCTGGTAGGGGAGGTGTTGTTCGTCGCGCTGAGTCGGCTACAGGCGGCTGGCGTGGTCGTGCTCGCGAGCATCGGCAGAGATGGGCCACATCACGCCAACCGACTCTCGTATGCTGCCCAGTTGGCGTGTAGACGACGGCAGCTAGCGCGGCTCGTGCGCTCTGCGGCGCACGGCTTCCGCACTCGGTTGCGGTGCGTTACCGCGGGTGCATCCGGCTGTAGGCGACTACCTCCACCGGATGGAGCCGATCTGCCCCACGAAAGCACGGAATCGTTCTACATTCACTGCGTCAATGCGCAGCACCGCGTGCTTCCCGAAGGGATTATCACGATTACGAGCGGGCTCATAAACTCGGCGCTTGTAGCACCGCGAGGTGTTTCGTGCGGCAGTCGCCGCGAGGCGAGTCGGCATTGCATGTCGTTCACGAAGTAGGGCGAGGAGTACGCGGGTCGCGTCATCCCTGGCGCTGTGACCTTGCGGGCGCACTCATCCCGCTCCCCGATCTCGTGTGTGGAGCGCTCGTGGGTGTCGGATTCAGCCTCCAGGAGCATATCCGCCTAGCTCGGCCTGCGGCCTACGGCCATCACACGCGCTCGGGGCACTTCAAACGATACGGTGGTCGCGCTGGATACTTTCTCCCGGACAACGTGTGCAGCACGCTGATCATTGCATTTAAGGGAGATCCGTTGGCACGACTTCGCGCGGACGCGACAGGATGTCGCGCGCGCGATTGTGATGCACTATAGGCGCGCCGGCGACATCGTTGTTGGTCCCTGCAGCGGCTCGGGGACGACCGGACGTGAAGCGCTCAAGCTCTCGCGTGATGCGATCGCCATCGAACGCGAACCGCACTACGCTGCGATGACGCGCGCCGAAGTCGCAGCATACGGACGCGTGCTCGATCTCACAAATGGCCAGGGCAGCGTCGGCTACCTGCTCGGTGCAGAGCCCGCCGGAAATAGTGCAAGGGGTGGTACGACTCTTCTGTCCGCAAGATGTACCGGCGCGCGCGAGCCGAGGACCGCGGCCTCTCATACCGCTGTGCCTGCGAGATACGACGACTCCGTTTCTTTTCGAGCCACCGGCTGGACAATTTCGCCGAGTATCCTGCCACGGGCGGAATGCCCAAGCCCGCGCTCGGCCCGGCGCGCCGTTCCGCGCCGCGGCCCCGTAGCCTATGTCCCGCAGAAGGTCCGGTGCACCCGCTCGTGCTCTGCTGGCGGGTCCGCGTAGTGCGCAAGGGCTGGTTGGGCGTCGAAGGGGTTCGACAGTAGCGTCACCAGCTCGTGGAACGGGGCGAAATTGCCCTCGTCGACGGCCGCTCGGATCACTTCTTCCACTCGGTGGTTGCGCGGTATGTAGGCCGGGTTCGTCGCCAGCTTAGTGGCCCGGCGCGTGTTAGCATCTGTCGGCTCCTGTTCGAGCCGCCGCTGCCAGCGGGATGCCCATTCGTCATAGGCGGAAGGGTCTGCGAACAGGCTCCGCACTCCCGAAGCGCTCTCCTCACCCGATGCCGCTTCGCTCAGGCGGCGGAAGGTGAGCGTGAAATCGGCACCATTCGTACTCATCGCCTGCAGCAGATCCCGCCCCAGCTCGGAATCGCCCTCACGTTCATTGAGCAGGCCGAGTTTCCGCCTCAGCCCCTCCTGATAGGCCTGTTCAAATACCGACTTGTATCCATCGAGGACTTCTTCCGCCTTCGCGATTGCGAGGTCCGCGCGGTCAGAGAGCAGCGGCAGCAGGGACTCCGCCAGACGTGTCAGGTTCCACTCGCCGATCGCCGGCTGCCGGGAGTACGCGTACCGTCCGCCGCGGTCGATCGAACTGAACACCGCTCCAGGGTCGTACGCATCCAAAAAGGCGCTGGGCCCGTAGTCGATCGTTTCCCCGGCGATCGACATGTTGTCCGTGTTCATCACCCCGTGGATGAACCCGACCAGCATCCATCGGGCGATCAGCTCTGCCTGGGCCCGGACTACGGCACCGAGAAGCTCGCGGTACGGTTGCTCGGCGCTGGCCGCGTCCGGATAGTGTCGGGCTATGACGTAGTCGGCCAGCAATCGCACCCCTTCCACGTCGCCACGGTTCGCAAAGAACTGGAAGGTGCCCACCCGAATGTGACTGGAGGCGACACGGGTCAGAATCGCACCCGGGAGCGGGCTTTCACGAAGCACCGCCTCCCCTGTGGCCACCGCTGCAAGCGCGCGGGTCGTGGGGATACCCAGCGCGGCCATGGCCTCGCTGACCACATACTCGCGCAGGACCGGACCCAGAGGGGATCTTCCGTCGCCGCCGCGCGAGAAGGGCGTCCGGCCCGCGCCTTTGAGCTGAACATCACGCCGTACTCCGGCTTGGTCGACGACTTCGCCGAGAAGGATCGCGCGGCCGTCGCCGAGCTGCGGTACGACCATACCGAACTGGTGCCCCGCGTACGCAGTCGCGATCGGCTCAGCCCCTTCAGGAATACGATTGCCCGCCAGCACCTTAACACCCTCCTCGCTGGCGAGCCAATCCGGATCGACGCCGAGCTGGGTGGCCAGGGGCCCGTTCACCCGGATGAGCCGCGGGGCCCGCACCGGAGTGGGCGTGACATGCGCGAAGAATCGCTCGGGCAGCCGCGCGTACGTGTTGTCGAAAGGAAAACCAACCACTGTCAGGCCACTTCCACGCACTGCGGCGTCCATTGCGTTGCTCATGCTCTCCTCCGTTTGTCAGTTGGCCGTACGCCAGTCCGAACACAACTCCGTAGAAGGCGTGCATGACGGCTGCCATCGCTTTCTCCTTCGGAGACTTCTTCATTGGCTCCACGCGGCCGCCAAGAGTGGCCGGGAGGATGTAGGAGCCGAGCGCGTAGAGCACGCTCCCGGTCACCAGTCCACCCTGGATCGGAGTGAGCCGGAGCTGCGGCAGGAGCGCGGCGTAAAGCCCTCCGACGGTGACGCTGTATGTCACGTGCATACTTAAGCCCCGCGCCACGTCGCCGGGTACGAAGCCGGGCGGTTGTGCCACCGCGGGACCGAACACCAGAGAGGCCGACGCACGGGTGACCTTCCAGGGGTCCTTTCCCCGCAGCTTCATGATCCCCATCATCGTGGTGACAAAGACCGCCTCGGCCACCAGGGACGCAGCAATCCCCGCAGCGTAGCGAGGGGATCGGCGAGGATTCTCCTGCGCGCGTTGGATCAAGGGGGTTCCCATACTCACTCCTTGCATATTGTATGTGGCCGCGAGCGCGCCCTTGCCAGACATCCCATCACGCCGGGCCAAATTCGCCACCTGCGGGTAGTCGGTCAGGTCCGTGGGCATATCGTCGGTGCTCAAAGCTGCTCGTGATTCTGGGTTCCGCTCCGCGGCCAGAGCGGCCATGTTCTCGCGGAGGACGAACGCAACCAGATCGTACGCCGTCTGCCGGGAAAACATTCGCTCCGCCACCACAACGCGCGAGGCAAGCGTGTCGCTGCCCAGAAGATCGCGGGCAGCCCGAGTGACGTATGTCGCCGCGTCAGCGGGAATGTGCGCGAGGTCGTCGCGTCCGACCACCAACGGTCGGAGGTTGGTGGCACCGGCCACATCGCGGTAGATGGCCCGGAGCTTGTCCGCGAAGCGCGCGTCCGCGACTACGAAGTACACCGGCCCCAGCGCCAACAATCTCGTGACTTCGGCCACGTAGTCGACGCGCAGCACGATCGTGATCCAGGGCTTCTGGATACGGCTGGCGAGCCGCTTAGCGTCGGCCGTGTGAAACGGTGTCGTGACCAACAGGTCCGCACTCCGCAACTCCGTGGGCATCTCTCCATAAGCTACACGGGCGAGGTCGACCGAGATCGTTTCGAAGCCATAGTCGCGCCGGAGTTCTGCGCAGATCGACTGCAGCTGATCCGTATTGCATTCGATGCATGCCGCGCGAAGGCGTAGCGTCTCGAGACAGCGGCGGACGCGAGAAGCGGGAAGGACGTCTGGACCTACAACGTGGGGAGCGAATACATGCGCCACCCATGACGTATGCAATTGATGGGAAGCAGTACGTGGCCATCGCGGCTGGTTGGGGCGGCTGGGTCAACGGCTTCGCCCCGGAACTCGCCGACAAGCCGAAGACGCACACGCTCATAGTGTTCCAGCTCCCGTAGCGGTGAATCGGGGAGACCTGCCCGCGACTGAAAACTAGCGCTCTAGATGGACTCAGTTCAGGGTGACCCGCCAATGGGGCAGCACATCAACATGGCTGACGAGGGGCGCATAGACTTGCGACACTATCCATTCACGTGACGCGCACGTAACCCATTCGCCACCACCGCAAGCGAGGCACCCATATCAGCCGCCACAGCCATCCAGAGCGTAGCATGACCCGTCGCCGCAAGTACCAGGAACACGGCCTTGATCGCTATCGCGAAGGCGATGTTCTGCTTGATGATCCCGAGGACCTGCTCGGACAGTGTGATGGCGACGGGAAGCTTCATGAGATCATCCGCCATGAGCGCGACATCGGCTGTTTCCAGCGCCACATCAGTCGCGGCTGCTCCCATGGCGATGCCCACGGTGGCTGCGGCCAGTGCCGGCGCATCGTTCACACCATCTCCGACAAAGCCAACGCGCTCCCCTCTCGCTTCCAGGTCGCGCACAATACGCACTTTGTCGTCAGGAAGAAGCTGCGCATGCACTTCGTTGATGCCTAATTGCATTGCCACCGCGCTCGCGGTGCCCTGAGTATCGCCGGTCAGCATGATGGGTTTTATGCCGTGCGCAACGAGAGCAGCGATAGAATTCCTGGCCTCCGATCTAACCTGGTCTGCGATGGCAATGACGCCGAGAGGCTCTCGTTGAGCCGCTCGTTCCGTCGCAACGACCACCGCCGTCTTTCCGTCTGCCTCCAGTAGCAGTAGTGCGGCTTCAAGTTCAGGTGTGAGGAGCCCACGCTCATGCATGAGCCGCGCGTTTCCGAGATAGACTCGGTACCCGTCGACTGATGCACTCGCGCCGCGCGCAACGAGCGACTCGAAGCCACTGGCCAATGGAATGGTGACGCCTAGTCTGGATGCATGCTCGACGACGGCCCGAGCAAGTGGGTGTTCCGAATGGCGCTCCACCGCGGCCGCGAGCCGTAGCACTTCCTCTTCACTCGTACCTCGACTCAGCGCTACGACATCCGTCACCACGGGTCGGCCCTCTGTGAGCGTTCCCGTCTTGTCGAGCGCCACAACAGTAATTGCACCGAGCTGCTCCAGGTATCTCCCGCCCTTGATGAGGATTCCTGCTCGCGCGGCGCCAGCAAGCCCTGAGACGATCGTGATTGGCGTGCTGATCACGAGAGCGCACGGACACGCCACCACGAGCATGGTGAGGCTGCGGTAGATCCACGCACCCCACGTGCCTATCCCAAGGAGCGGTGGCACGATCGCGATGAGGATCGCCGCCGCAACGACGGCCGGCGTGTAGATTCGGGCGAAACGATCGACGAAGGTCTGTGCTGGCGCCTTTGCACTCTGTGCCTCTTCGACTGCATGGATGATGCGGGCGAGTGTGGTGTCCTCAACGTGCTTGGTGACGCGCACGTCGAGCGATCCCTGCGCGTTGATCGATCCGGCGAACACTTCCGCGCCTACTTCCTTGTCCACTGGCATCGACTCGCCGGTGATTGGTGCCTGGTCAACAGCGGATCGGCCGGAGACGACCACGCCGTCGAGTGGGATCTTCTGGCCCGGTCGCACAAGAATCGTCTCACCGATGCTGACTTCCGACACTGGAATGGTGAGGTCCTGGCCGTTGCGCTGCACGGTTGCTTCCGTGGGCGACAGACTCATGAGTGCCTGGATCGCATTTCTCGCCCGGTCCATTGAGTACGTCTCAAGCAACTGAGCCACGGCAAAGAGGAACATTGCCGACGCGGCTTCGCCCCACTGACCGATCGCGCCGGCGCCGACGGCCGCGACACTCATGAGGAAGTTCATGTCGAGCGCACGACTCCGTGCCGCTCTCAATCCCTTCGGCACAATGAACCATCCTCCCGCAACAGCGGAGAGGATGAGTAGCGGCGTTGTGACTATGGATGCGGCGCCAGCCCAACCCAGGAGAAGACCTATCAGCAGAAGCACCCCAGAAGCGATCGTCACCGACAGGCGGCCGCGGCGAGCCCAGAAGCCAGGAGTCGCACCAGTTCCTTGCTCAGTTGGTTGCGCTGGTTCCTGTTCCCGCCTCTCCTCTACCGAGAAACCAACGCGCCGGATGGCACTCACCAGGTCGGTGTGCGCCACAGCCCCTTTCGCGTAGCCGATACGGACCCGTCCGCCAACGACATCGACGCGTACACTCTCGACACCGTCCAAAGTAGCAAGCGAGCGCTCGATGGAGGCCGCGCAGCTTGCGCAGTCCATACCGCCAACCTGTAGATCACATGTTGCGAGCCCGCCAGGAGATATATCCGTTACCTCTTTCATCCAAGCATTCCCAGAACGAGCAACAGCAAGAATCCCGCAAAGAACATTGCCGTGCTGAACGTAGTCTCTGGAACTTCGTGTGCCTCAACCAGTAGTTCCTCGGTAACGAGAAACAGTAAGGCAGCGGAGCCGAACGAGAGCACGCCAGCTAACAGGTGCGGTGACGCATGGCTCAGGACAGTTACTCCTCCAGCGGCGCCCACAACCAGCAGGAGGGACAGAGCCGTCGGAACCAGGACAGCCCTCACACGCGATGTGAATTCAGAAGCCAGCGCGAGGCCGAGTGACAGAAGTTCCAGGCTCAGCCCGAGCGTGAGCAGAGTGCCTTCTTTCGACCCGGCGGCGAACGCGATCCCAACCAGTACACCGTCCAGGAGGATATCGACTCCAACTGCTGTCAGCAGGCCAGCGCCGGCTCCAGCGGAAACTCTAAGTAGATGCTGCATTGGATTCGCCTTCGCCGGCACTTTGTTTGTCATCCTCAGAGAGAGCCTCTTCAGGGACAGTCTTTTCGCCAGAAGCTGTCAACTTTCGTACGGTGAGCATCAACACGATGCCCAGAGCGAAGTCGACCACGACCTCGGGAATGCTGTGGATGCGGGTTATATCGGGCAACAGTTCGACCGCGACAACCGAGAAGACTACGCCGGCGGCGAAATGTTGGATCGCGCTCCGCACGGCGAGCGAAGGAGGCCGAATTGCCGTGAATCCCGCGCCAACTGCCGTTGTAACCACGGGGAAAGACGCAGCAACGGTGACGGCCCCAAGCTGCGCCGTACTCATGCCGTACTCATGCCGTACTCATGCCGTACTCATATAGCGCTCACGCGGGATTCACGGGGATTGCGATCGATATACCCACCGTGCCATCGGGAAATGCTACCGCAGTCGCTTTCTGGGCATGTTCGAACGCATCGAGCAGAAGGTGAGCATGCGGCCCGTCCGACAGCCGGTAGAGTGAGTGCTTCCCGAGCCGCCGGAACTCAACAAGGCGTGCTCGACGCAGAATGTGCAACTGGTGACTCGTCATTGATTGGGAAGCTCCAGCCAACGCCGCAAGATCACAGACACATAGCTCGGGTCCGGGTGGGATATCCTTCGGCTCTTGAGCATGTACCGGGATTTGGGTTGTAGCCGATAGCCTGATCGAGGTAACATCCAGTCTCGCGGCAGAGTGGTCGGATAATCGCGTCACGTGCACGCTGCAGCAGCGGCATCATACGCCGGCCGGAATATCCATGAGCTCGACGAATCAGGAGAATAGTATGGGTGACACAACCAGCGACGCGACGGATGTATTCGACCTGATTGTTCTGGGAACGGGCGCCGGAGGTTCTGGGCCGGCGCACAAGTGTGGGAAGGCCGGCTGGCGCGTTGCCGTTATTGACGATCAGCCATACGGCGGCACCTGCGCGTTGCGCGGTTGCGATCCCAAGAAAGTGCTGGTCGGTGCGGCGGATGTCGTGGACTGGCACAGGCGCATGTCCGGGAAGGGAGTGACAGGTGATGCCGCGATCGACTGGCCATCGCTCATGAGGTTCAAACGCACGTTCACCGATCCGGTGCCCGAATCCACCGAGACGTCGTTCGAGAAGCTCGGGATTACCACGCTGCACGGCACTGCACGCTTCGTTGCTGAAGATAGACTCATGATTGGCGACCGAGAGCTTACGGCCAAACACGTCGTGATCGCCACCGGCGCAAGGCCGCGTCCCCTCGGCGTTCCGGGCGAAGAGCATGTGCGGACGAGCACCGACTTCCTGGATCTGGATGTGCTCCCCAAACGAATCGCCTTCATTGGCGCGGGCTACATCTCATTCGAGTTCGCCCACATCTCCCAACGCGCAGGGTCACAGGCAATCGTGCTCGGTCGCGGGGCGCCACTCGCTCAATTCGAGCAGGACGTGGTGCAGCGACTGGTCGCTCACACGCGAGAGATTGGGATCGACCTGCGAACGGATGCGGACGTGACCGGGATTGAGCAGAATGGCACCGCGTTTCGGGTGCACATCCAGACGCCGAAAGGCACGGGGATCGTGGACGCCGATCTGGTGGTACACGGAGCCGGACGCGTTCCCAACACCGACAGGCTCGACGTGGAGAAGGGACATCTCGAACTCGACAGCCACGGATCGCTCAAGGTGAACGAGTACCTGCAGAGCGTGTCCAATCCACGCGTCTACGGCGTCGGCGACTCGACGCTCCCGCCCGGATCGCTCCCGCTCACGCCGGTGGCCGCATACGAGGGAGGGATCGTCGCGACCAACCTGCTCAAAGGAAATAGCCGCACGCCAGACTACCGCGGCATCCCGAGCGTGGTGTTCACTCTGCCACCGCTCGCAAGCGTTGGCCTGACCGAGGCAGAAGCGAGAGCGCAGGGACTGGACGTTCAGGTGAAAATAGAGGACACCGGAGAGTGGTTCTCCAACCGTCGTATCGGCGCATCAGCCGCGATGTTCAAGACGATTGTCGATACCACGACCGACGCCATTCTCGGCGCGCATTTACTGGGGCCACATGCCGAGGAAGTGATCAACCTGTTCGGCCTAGCTGTACGTCATGGCCTCAAGGCGACAGACTTGAAGCACATGATCTACGCCTATCCGACCAGTGCATCGGACGTCGCTTACATGTTCTAGCGATTGGCAAGATCAGCATCCAGCATGTGCTCTCGTGGACAATGGGCCAGTGAGGATCCTTGAATATCCTGGTAATCGATGTGGGAGGTACGCACGTGAAGTTGTTGGCCACGGGACACCGAACCAGGCGCGAGTTCACGTCTGGCCCTGGCATGATGGCGCACGAGATGGTTGCGCATGTTAAGCGGCTGACGTCGGACTGGCAGTACGACGTAGTGTCCGTCGGCTATCCTGGACCGGTCAGGGACGGCCAGCCAGTTGCAGAGCCGCACAACCTGGGCGGCGGCTGGGTGAACTACGACTTCCAGAAGGCATTCGAGCGGCCGGTAAAGGTTATCAACGACGCGGCAATGCAGGCGCTCGGCAGCTACTGCGGTGGCCGCATGCTGTTCCTGGGCCTTGGCACCGGACTCGGCTCGGCGCTCATCATCGACGGTGTGCTCGCGCCGCTCGAGTTGGCACATCTGCCGTACAAGAAAGGTGGTACGTACGAGGACTTTGTTGGACTGCGCGGGCTCAAGCGACTGGGCAAGAAAAAGTGGCGGAAATCCGTCCAGCAGCTTGTGGAGTTGTTCAAGGCAGCGCTGGAGGTCGATGATGTAGTGCTGGGCGGCGGGAACGTGAATCTGTTGACGGCGCTTCCAGCAGCCGCTCGGCGCGGTGGCAACGATGATGCCTTTACTGGCGGCATTCGGCTCTGGGACGGTATAGCAGCCACAGCGAAGTCGCTCGATGAGCGCCTATCTCGAGGCGGCGCCGAGCGCGGCTAAGGCGGTCATATTCTCGCGCAGTATAAACGCGATGAGCTCGTACGCCGTTTGCCCTGAGAACATCCGTTCGGCCGCCGTTACGCGCGAGGCAAGGACATCATCACCCAGCAGCTCGCGGGCAGCCCGCGGGCAGCCCGCGTGACGTAGATAGTCGCGTCAGTGGGGATGTGCGCG
>JBBSHV010000060.1:0-13048 GCA_038232435.1 Gemmatimonadales bacterium
CTTGTGCTCAGTGTGGTAGTACGTCCGGTTAAACTCGTCGTCGGACATGTTCCGCACGGTGCTTACCAGACGCTGATGCAGCGCGTCCAGTAGCGTCAGCGACGTCTCGACTGGCACGTCTCGCACATCGGCCATCTCCGCCCACCGCGCTTCGTCGTACGGCCTGATCTCGGGATTGTTTTCCGTCAGTGCAAGTTTGACGCGTACATACGCGTTCATGTGACTGTCCGGTAGATGATGCACGACCTGTCGCACCGTCCAACCACCTTCTCGATACGGCGTGTCGAGCTGCTCGTCATTCAGCCCGCGCACCGCATCGCGTAGCTTCGCGGGAAGTTCCTCGAGATCCCTCACGTGCGATTCCCGCGCGCCGGGCGAGCTGTCGCGGTCGTAGTTGAAGGGTCCGATCGGGTAACGAGAATCAGCTACGGCTGGCGTCATTATCAGTTTACCATTGCGCTATTGCGCTCTATCGTCCGTGCGTAGCGCGGCGTTCACCGCCGCGACGAAGCGCCGCGCGTCGTCCGGCGCAAAAGCGGCGAGTGCATCCTTATTATTGGTATGCACGCTCTCGAATGATATTGCGTGCTTGTTCCGGTAGTCGAACTTTATCTCTCCGTTGTCGTACCGAACGCTCTGAATATCGGAGATCGGGTACGCAACACGCTTTCCAAGTGCGTTGCCAACGGTCTTCTTGATCATGTCGGCGAAAGCGCCACCCATTCCTCCAGTGTCGGATCTGTCCTTTACCATATCGGCACGGGTCTTCGCAAGGAGCGAATCGGACAGTCCCATGTACACGGTGTCTCGCGCCAGCCCGAGCACCATTTCATTTCCGCTGGTGTGAATCACGAATGGCTGATCGGGAGGCGTTGCACCAGGCGTTGCACCAGCCGCGGTGCTGGACATGGGATCTGACGCCGAGCGTGCCGATTCGGATTTGCCGCACGCGAGCTGCACTGCCGCGAGAGCCACACCGGCAACTACGATTGTCATTCGCATGCTTCAAGAGTCCTCGTGATCGGATAGTGACGGCAACGCGCCAGCCATTCGACTGGTGCGACTTTGCGTTGTGGCACTGTATTCTACTGGACCGGCGTTCCCTGAATGTCTCGAGTGGTCACGGGCGCGACGTTTGTCGCCCTGAGCGGCGCCTCGATCGTCTTGCTGTCTCCCACGATCACGATCGCGATGTGCGCCGGATCGATGTACTTCTGCGCCACACGCTGCACATCGCGCTGCGTCACCGCGTCGATATTGTCCACAAAGTGATTGTAGTAGTCCAGCGGAAGACCGTACAGTGCAACGTCAGCCAACCGCTGCGCTATGTCACCGGTCGTCTCGAAGGCACTGGGTAGCTCCAGCTCCACGTAACGCTTGGTTTTCATCAGTTCCGCCGTCGGCATCGTGTCGCGGATCGCACGCAGCTGCTGCATGAAATCGATCAGCGCTGAATCAGACTTGGCCGACACTATCTCCGCTCTCGCTGTGAACGGTCCGGCAAACTTGCGCATGTCGAAGCGCGAGCTCGCACCATACGTATATGCCTTCGCCTCACGCAGATCCTGGTTCAGCCGGCTGGTGAACGAACCACCGAGCGCGGTATTCATCACCTGCAGCGGGAAGTAGTCCGGAGTTGCCCTCTGCACACCAACACCGCCAAGCCGGAACGACGACTGCGCCGCGTCCGGCTTGTTCACCAGGTAGATCGCGGTCGGCGGAAGCGTCGCTGGCGTAGTGACCGTCACCGGGTTCACCGTACCCTTTGCCCACGCTCCGAATAGCGCCCCTACCTTTTTCTCTATTTCCGCCGGCGTGACGTCGCCCACAACGACCATCGTTGCGGAGTTCGGAATGAAATGGGCCTTGTAGAACGCAGCGGGATCCGCCACCGTCATGGCGCCGACAGACTGCTCCGTTCCCGATGCTGGCCGGCCATACGGATTGTCGGTACCGTACACGATCGCCGGGAACACACGATCGGCGATCGCGGGACCGCGATCCTTGATCTGCAGCAAGCTGGTCAACCGCTCCTGCTTGTTCCGCGCAAACTCAGTCGCCGGAAATGAAGGGTGCAGCGCGACATCCGCGAACAGCGCGAGCGCGCTATCCAGTTGCGCGGTCGGCGTGGACAGCGCGACGGTTGTTGCGTCCCAGCCGCTGTTCGCGTCCAGTCTGACGCCCAGATACGCCATCTGGTCGGCGATCTGCAATGCACTTCGGGTGGTCGTCCCCTCGGTCAGCATCTGCGCGGCGAGTCCAGCGACTCCCGCTCCATTGGCTGGATTCGCGGTGGCGCCCGCCGGTACCAGGAGCACGAAATCGGCTACCGGAAGCTTGTGTCGCTCGATCACCATCAGCCGAAGTCCGTTGGGCAACTGCCTTACTGCTACGGGCGGAAGATTGAGCTGCGGTGGCGGCCCGAGCACCGGCGGCTTATCGCGATCGACCTGGGCCAGAAGCGCGGATGGGATCGCCAACGTTGCGGCCAACGACACAGCCGACGTCAGCGTTAGTGCCATCGCGCCGCGCTTAACTCCTTCTCGGCTCAGTAGCGCATTATTCATAGCTTTACTCCTCGATCCGTTCATTGAGCGTTTCACTTGGACACTCCCGCAACCATCATTGAAGCCTTTCCTTCGGGCACGACCGTGAGTACCACCTTTGGCTTTTCCAGATATGTACGCGCAACGCGCTGAACATCCGCGCGCGTCACCGCGTCGTATCTCGCGGCGTCCTGCTGCACGTAATCCGGTGTGCCGACAAAGTAGTTGTAAGCATTGAGCAGATCACCGGTCGCATAGTCGCTCGCAAGCTGCGCCAGGAAACTTGACCGCGTCGAGTTCTGCACGCGCGCCAGCTCCCGCGCGGTTATCCCGTCCCGCTCGACGTTGGCCAGCTCAGTACGCACCAGCGAATCGATCTTCGCCGGCGATTGGCCCGGTCTCGGCGTTACCAGAATCTGGAACACCCCCGCGAGACGGGAGCCGTTCTGGAACGCGTTCACGTCCTGCGCGACCTGTAGATCGTACACAAGCTTCTTGTACAGACGTGAGTTCTTTCCGTCAGCCAGCACGGATGCGAGTACCGTGAGCGGCGCGTCATCCTTGGTGAAGCTCTTCACCGTGGGCCACGTATAATACACGCGCGGCAATTGCACCTTGTCCTGCAACACCATGAAAGTGTCACGCGGCACCGTCACGACTGCCGGCTGTGGCCTGGGCGGAAGCGCTGGCCCGCGCGGAATATCACCGAAATATTGCTCGACCAGCGCCTTGGCAGAATCCGAATTGAAGTCTCCCGCGATGGTGAGCGTGGCGTTGTTCGGCGCGTAGTACGTCCTGAAGAAATTCTTTACATCATTGAGCGACGCGGCCGACAGATCCGCCATCGACCCGATCACCGGCCACGAGTACGGATGACCGTTGGGGTACAGCGCCGACAGGATCGTCTCCTCCGCTCTGCCGTACGGGACGTTGTCGACGCGCTGACGCCGTTCGTTTTTCACCACGTCGCGCTGAATATCGACCTTTGCGCTGTCCAGTGCCGGGAGCAGATATCCCATGCGGTCACTGTCCAGATACAGAGCGAGCGGTAACGCATTGGATGGAAGCGTCTCGTAATAGTTGGTCCGATCTTCAGTCGTCGAACCGTTGTTGTTGCCGCCTGCCGCCTCCAGCATCTGATCGAACTGGCCCGTGGGGACGTGTTGTGACCCCATGAACATCAGATGCTCGAAGAGATGCGCGAACCCCGTGCGTCCCACCTTCTCGTCACCGGAGCCGACGTGGTACCACGTATTCACCGCGACGATGGGCGTCGTGTGATCCTCATGCAGGATCACCTCGAGCCCGTTGGGAAGTGTGTACTTCTCCACCTTGATCCGCGGAACCGATTGTGCCGGCAGCGACAGCGGAACGACAGATACGCCAAGCGCCAGGAGTGCGGGGCTCGCGAGTGTAATGATCGCGCGGGCCGTACGGGAGATCGGTCGTGTACGGAATGTTGTATGTGATGTCGTGCGTGATGTCATCAGCATGCTATACGTTATGTGTGCTATTTAGACCGTTCGTTTAGACCATTCGCTTGGTGCGAGGCTCGGGGCATTCGACGTCATACCCTTTGGCCGCGAGTGTTGCTTTGAAGATGTCCTGCACATCGGCTTCGCCGTGCACCAGGAAGACCGATTCCAGGTTGGGCGAGGTGGCCTTTATACCGTCGATCCACGCCTCGAGTTCGGTCCGATCCGCGTGCGCGCTGTACCCGTCGATGATTGACACCTGTGCGCGCAGGTCGATCTCTTCGCCATACACGCGAATGGCCGGAGGCGACCCTTCGATTCTGCGGCCGAGTGTCCCCTCTGCTTGATAGCCAACAAAGAGGATCGTGTTTTTGGGATCGCCCGCGCCATGCTGCAGGTGGTGCAGAATGCGCCCTGCTTCCACCATCCCCGATGCGGCGATGATGATCATCGGCCCTTGCGCGGTGTTCAGCGCCTTGGACTCCGTTGACGAGCGCGTGAAGTGCACCTGCGGGAAGTGGAATAGCTGGCCGCCCTTGTTGACCAGGTCTTCACTCTTGTCGAACACTTCCGGATGCATCTCGAAAACAGTCGTCGCATCGGTCGCGAGCGGGCTATCGACGTAAATTGGAATGGCGGGAATCGACCCTTCACGCGCCAACCCATTAAGGCTGTACAGCAGCTCCTGCGTCCGCCCGACAGCGAACGACGGAATGAGTATCCGTCCGCCTCGCGCGGCGGTTTCCCGGACAACTTGAGCGAGCTGCACGCGCGCTCCGTCCACCGATTCATGATCTCGGTTGCCGTACGTCGACTCCATAATGACTACGTTCGCGTTCTGCGGGATCACCGGATCCCGGATTATGGCGAGTCCGTTGCGGCCGATGTCGCCCGAGAACACTAGGCGCTTGGTGCCGCCGTTCTCGGTGATGTCGAGGATTACCGTCGCCGATCCCAGAATGTGACCCGCGTCCACGTACGTGCACATGACACCCGGACACACTTCGAACTTCTTGTTGTACGGGATCCCGATCATGATCTCCTGCACCCGCGTCGCATCCTTCATCGTGTACAGCGGCGGCACGTATTCCTTGCCACGCTTGGCCAGATGCTCCGCGTCACTCTCTTGGATGTGCGCGCTATCGGCCAGCATTACCGCGCACAGATCGCGAGTGGCGGCGGTGGCGAAGATGGTCTTGGCGTAACCATTCGCCACCAGATACGGCAGCCGCCCGGCATGATCGATGTGCGCGTGCGACAGCACCACCGCATCGATATCAGCGGTCGGAACCGGGAGCGTCTTGTTTTTCTCCGCCGAATCCTTACGCCTTCCCTGAAACAGCCCGCAGTCCAGCAGGATCGTCTTGCCGTTTACGCGCAGAATGTGGCACGACCCGGTAACCTCGCGGGCAGCGCCGTAGAACTCTAGCTCCATTAGTACCTATTAGTTACTAACTGTGGAGTGGCAGATTTTCTACCCCTCGGCGGATCTGTGGAAGATCAATACCAGACGCGCCTCGTCCTGGCTGATCAGAGACGGCTCCCAACCCCGGCGGCTCCGCTCATTAAGCAGATCCGTTAGGGTATCTTCATTCTCACGCGTATGGCGCGTCAGCTTGACCACCACTGCCTGATATTCTTTCATTAATAGAGAATGGAGTTCGCAAACCTCACTATTATCCAACACCCGCTGGTTCTCCACAAGCTAACCTTGCTTCGTGACCGGCGGACCCCCACCAAAATCTTCAAGGAGTTGGTGGATGAGATCGCGATGTTGATGGCCTACGAGGCCACCAAGGATCTGGCGGTCGAGCCGCGTGACGTGGATACGCCGCTGGAAAATACAGCTGGCCACCATATTAGCGGCAAGAAACTCACACTCGTGCCAATACTGCGCGCGGGGTTGGGAATGGTTGAAGGTGTGCTCCGGCTTGTCCCTTCGGCGAGAGTGGGGCACATCGGCCTGTACCGCGACCACGACACGCTTGAGCCCGTGGATTACTACTTCAAGATTCCGGGCGATGCTGCGGAGCGCGACTTTTTCGTGCTCGACCCGATGCTCGCGACCGGCGGCAGCGCAGTAGCCGCGGTGGCATCGCTCAAACGGACCGGCGCGACACGTATTCGCTTCCTGTGCCTCGTTGCCGCGCCCGAGGGCGTAAAGCGGCTGATGGACGCTCACCCCGACGTTCAGGTGTACACCGCCTCTTTGGATCGCGAGCTCAACAGCGTGGGTTATATCCTTCCCGGTCTGGGCGATGCCGGCGACCGATTGTTCGGAACGCGGTAAGGCACGATTTTAACCGCACCTACGCGAGGCGGCGTGGCTAAAGCCACGCCCTGCCACCGCACCGTTACGCGAACCACTCCCGTGGATCGGTCTGCTGGCGCCGCGCTGCGTCCATCACCCAGCTCTGGCCCACCGGATCGACCACCTCATCGGGAACAAGCTCAAACCACGCATTCGCTTGCGTCATATCGCCAATGCGGCGCCACAGTTCGCCCACCAGGTACACCAGGACCGCTCGCTCGCTGCGAGGCACCGTGTCATAGAACTCCAGGGCCTGCTCGAACGACCACGCAGCGTGCCGGCGGAAATACCGCTCGGCCTCCGTATCGCCCTCGTCCACGCAGCACCAGGCAGCTCTGAGCCACAGATCGCCGATGTAGCGCGGATCCGCGCCCTGCCAGTCCGCTACCTTCGCCGCCGCTTCGTACTTGTCGGAGCCCAACGCTACGGTACCAACGTGCAGCGATAACTCAGCCCAAACGTGCTCGCGAACCAACGGGCTAATGTCAGTCTGCTCGGTAAAGTCACGCTCCGCACCCGAGTAGCCGCACCGGTCGCACATGTGAACTTGATACGGCAGCGGCTGCGTCCCCGCTGCCCGCTCGTGAAAGTCAGTCCGCTTGCCGCCAAAGGCGTTCGTCGAAATCACCGTCTGTGAGCTGAACTCGTGGCTACACGACGGACACCGCAGATCAATTTGACGCAATGCTGTCATGACAACTATCTCCGTCGGATTCCCAGGAAGGCATAAAGGAAATTCTGTGCCAATCTTCAGAATTGCTCGACAGTAGCGCAATTAGTGCGTCGATTGCACGTCGGCTACCCAGAGGATACGCGCCAACTGCGCGGCAACCCGTGCGACGCCCTGTATGGCAACTGCCGCCGACGGATGCAACAATTACACACAATTACGCCGTTAACTCTTGTTGACCATTTCGGGATACGGTAATTTCTCCGCCGATGCTGATCAACCTGCTTCCTGACTTTTTCGCCGTCCTCGATAGCACCGATCGCGTCGCTGCCTACCTGCGCTACTTCGAAGCGCATCGCCGTATTCTCGAGCCGTACTGGACCAACTACGTCCTCGACCCCGAAGGGCCGCACTTCCAGGAAGTAGTCCGCTCCACCGCGTACGCGTCGCGCGATGACCTGCACTCTATGCTCGCGCGCGTCGACGTGGTGACCCTCGCACGCGCGGCTGAAGCCGAGAGCCGGCGCGTGCTCGAGGCAGATGTCGATACGGATGTTGTCCTGATGGTGGGCGTCGGCGCGGCCAACGCTGGTGAGCTCGTGGTCGGTGGTCGAGGAATGGCATTCATCGCCCTGGAGCACTTCACCGGCCACCCGAACCCGGATACCACAGCGCTTGGACTTGAGCCTGAGCTGATTCCGCTCTGGCTGGCGCACGAAATCGCGCATGCCGTTCGCTATACCTCCCCGACCAGTCGCAGTGAAATGCGGCAGCTCACCGCCGAGGCGGGTGGAAGCTACGATTACTGGGAAACGGGGCGGCTCGCCACCCTACGCGAGCTGATCATCAACGAAGGCATCGCCGTCCAGACCAGCCGCCAGGTCAGCCCGGGCCACGCCGCGTGGGAATACTTCGGCTACGCGCGTAAGGAATACGCTCGCGTCAGAGAAGCGGAACCCTTCATCATGCGCACCGTGGCCAAGCAGCTGGATCGCTCAGGGCTTGGGCTCAGGCTGCGCTACCTGTCCGGCGGCATGAGCGACGACGCTCGCACTATTGATCGCCACATCCTTCCTGAGCGCAGCGGCTACTTCGTCGGCGCCAGACTCACCGACGCGGCCGTAGCCAGTCGCGGCCTCGCGTGGACCGCCCGAGCAACCGCCAGCGAGATTATCGATGCGGGCGCGGCACATCATTCGTCTATAGCCAGCGCATAATGTACGGCGCGGCGTAGGGCCGGGCTTCAGGGCCGGGCTGAAGCCCGGCCTATCGCTTATAAATCATTGCATCGCGACCGCGCTTAACGGCGAAATCCGGGACACAGATGTCTGACTTCCGCGCTCGCACCAACGCCGAGATCCTCGATGCCGCCTTCGAGATCTACCGTCGGTACTTCTGGACTTTCTTCGCCATTAGCGTCGTCGCAACCATTCCCAGCGGAGTCGCTCGCTATCTCATCGGCCAGTCTTCGACACTCGAACTCGCCAGTAAGCCGTATCTCCTGCTTCTCTCGTGGATCGGCGCCGGTATCATCGCCCCATTCGCCGAGGCCGCCTTCGTCACCACTGCCTCCAATGCCTACCTCGGCGTTCCCGTCGACGTCGGCGACTCGATTCGCTCAGCATTCGTTCGGCCCCTTCAACTATCCGTGCTTGTATGGACCCGAGCGATCCTCCTGGTACTCGGAGGCGCGCTCCTGATCGTTCCAGGATTGATCGTGTACAAGCGCTACTTCGCAATCGTCGCTGCCTTCAACATCGAGAAGCTCTCCGCGCGCGCCGCCAGGAAGCGCTCCCGTGAGCTCTCCAACGACAATGGCAAGCGCATCTTCTTCCTGCTTGGCTCTGTGGCGCTATTCTCGATCATCGCCGGCGCAATGCTGGGTGGATTCCTCTCCACCATCGTCAAGGGCGCGCTCGCGGCACTTCTATACCTCGTCGCCATTTCCCTCTTCGCCCCATTCGCGACGATAGTGATGACGCTGCTCTACTACGACATTCGGATTCGCAGGGAAGGTTACGACATCGAGCTGCTCGCGGGCGCGCTCGATGCCTCCGCACCGGTCACTGCGCCAGCGTCCGTGCTTTAGTAGCGCTTTGCTAACAATGGTCATCCCGAGTAATTCCGCAATCGGCGACACCGTCGCGGCTGTCTTCGGTAGTCGCGATTACGCTCTGCACCGGACCGTGTCGCTTTGGGGGATCATCATCCGCTGGATTGCGCAGCTCCTTGCTCGACTCTTCGGTATTGTCGGGGGCAATCCGGTGGTGGGTTACACTATCCGAACGGCGCTAGTGGTGGGCCTCGTTTTGATTGCCGCGCGTTTGGGCTACTCCCTCTTCCTGAGCCACCGCTCGCCCACCCGCACGCTCAGACGGCATGGATCCAGCCGAGCGAGCGACTGGTGGGCGACTGCACAACGGCTCGCGGCACAGGGTGATTACACCGCGGCCGCACACGCCCTTTACCTCGCCCTCATTACTGCCGCCGCGGTGCGCGGATTGGTCTCCTTGGATGATTCCAAGACTACCGGCGATTACCTGCGCGAGCTGCGCCGATCGGCCGACCTTGCGGACACGGCCAGCTTCGCGGACTTCACCCGATCTTACGAGACGGTCATCTATGGAATCGGTGCCTGTGACGCCGATCGCTTCGCTCGCCTACGCACACTGGCGGGCAGCATGCTCGGTCCTATCGCCGGAGCCGGAGCGTGACACCGAGCATGCTACCGAGCCTGACGAACGCAATGGCTGGTCGCCGCCTGCTGACACCCGCCAGCATATTGTCGGCGGTCGCGCTGCTAGCCATCGCCTTCGCGCTCTTTGCACCGCAAAACACTTCCGATTCCGGCCGTCCACTGAGCTCTTATTCCGTGTCGCTCAGCGGTGCGCGCGGACTTTACGATGTGCTTCAACGACTCGGTCATCCCGTTGACCGTCGTACCAGAAGCATGTCCGCGCCGCTCGACAGCACGGCCACGTACATGCTCCTACGACCGGCGATCCCGCTGACCTCCGTTGAGCTACACTCCCTGCTGAGCGCGGTCAGGCGTGGAGCAACGGTCGTATTTAGCGGCAGCGACGCACTTGCTGATTCGTTGGGCTTTGAGGTACACTCCGCAACCGGATTCCACACCATCGTGAGCACCGCGGTTGCCGGAGGATATCCCTCGCGCAAGCAAACGATCACCCCTATGACAGCCATTCCCATCTCGGCCACCGTCGCGCTACGTTCCGGTTCGAGGGTGCGTGATACAGCTTTCATGTGGCTCGTCGATTCGCCTACCTACACCGGCAACGAGCGCAAGCACGGCCCCGCGTCGGCACTGGTACTCGGCCGCACCTTCGGCAGGGGACACGCAATCGCGGTGTCTACGGCTGACCTGGTCTCCAACCAATTGCTGCGTGATGGACGTCCCGCAATCGCCATCGTCCGCGCACTGGAGTGGGCGCGCGGAACGCGGGGCGGGGAAGACAACGGAGAACGTGCGAGCAAGATCGTCTTCGATGAATATCACCACGGCTTCGGCACTCACGCCGATGTGGTCGGCGCTGTACAGCACGCGCTCGTGTCCACGCCACTTGGCCGCATGGCCCTTCAGGCCGCCGTTGCCGCCATCATCTTGATTATTGCCGTAGGCGCGCGCCCGCTCTCGCCCGCGCCATCCACTGTTTTCCCACGCCGGTCCCCGCTGGAGCACGTCGGAGCTCTCGCGCACGCGTATTTTCAAGTTGATGCTCGCCGCATCGGTGCCGAACGTCTCGTGCAGGGACTTCGCCGTCGCCACCCGCTCGGTATTTCCCGCTCGCTGTCACACGATGTGTATCTTGCCGCGCTCGGCAGTCAGCTTCCCGCGACTGCTCCGGACGTTAAGATCGTCTCCGCGGCGATCGCGCACGAACCAAACCAACCAGACCGACCAGATCAGCCGGACAGCTTCGCAACTGTAGGCGCTGCCATCGCTAACATCGAGAGGAATTTTAAAGGGTGATGGATCTCACCGATAGCTCAGCCGCCCTGCAGCGCATACGCGAAACTGTCGGCGAACGAGTGCTGGGTCAGGACGAAGTGATAGATCAACTTCTCGCTGCCTTCGTAGCGCGAGGCCACGTCTTGCTCGAAGGTGTTCCCGGTACCGCGAAGACGCTCCTCGCGCGCGTGATGTCGGGCGCTCTCGATGTTCGCTTTGGGCGCGTTCAGTTTACCCCGGATCTCATGCCTTCGGATGTGACCGGCGTGAGCATCTATCGTGACGATTTGCGTTCGTTCGAGTTTCGCGCCGGCCCCATCTTCACCGACATCCTGCTCGCCGACGAGATCAATCGTGCGCCAGCCAAGACCCAGGCCGCGCTTCTGGAAGCAATGCAGGAACGTCAGGTAACTGTCGATGGCTCAACCCATCCGCTCGGCGATCTGTTCACCGTGATCGCGACCCAGAACCCAGTCGAGTACGAGGGCACGTATCCGCTCCCGGAAGCACAACTGGATCGCTTCCTCGTCAACGTTCGAGTTGGATATCCGTCGCGCAGCGCCGAGCTCGAAATGCTGGCTCACAGCGCCGACGGCTTCGACGCTGAACGTGCAAGCACCTTCATGCCTCAGCCCGTTCTGACAGCGTCTGAGGTAGTCGCGCTCCGTTCCGCCAGCGATGCGGTCAAAGTTGCCCCAGAAGTGCGCGAGTACATCACCGATATTATTCGCGCGACGCGCGAGGATTCGGCGCTCGCCCTCGGCGCATCGCCTCGCGCATCAGTCGCGCTCTTCCGCATGGCACGGGCGGCAGCCGTGGTCGCCGGACGCGACTTCACCATCCCCGACGATGTCAAGCAGCATGCGCTTCCCGTGCTGCGTCACCGCGTGCTGCTCGCGCCAGAGCTACAGGTGGAAGGGCGCTCAACGGATGACGTGGTATCGGCAGTGCTCGCGCGCGTCACGGCGCCGCAGTAGCGGGTACAGGTAGGTAACATGCCGGTGCTCCGCGGAGTCCTCGCACCTGTTGTCGCGCGCGCGCGCGGACTCACGCGCTATGCACCCACTCGCCGATTGGCCGTCTTGGTGCTCGTACTTTCGCCGGTGTGGCTCCTGTCGCAGAGCGCGGCTGGTCATGGCATCGCCGCGGTGACTGCCGCCGTCACTCTACTCGCTGCACTGATTGATGCGCTCCGCATTCCAGGCACCGCGTCAGTCTCTCTCAATCGTGCCGCGCCCGGCACCGTGGGAGTCGGCGACACACGCGAGGCACACTATCGAATAGTGTCTTCTTGGCCGCACCGCGTACACGCCTCTATCTCTCATCGTGTGCCGCCCGAGATTGTCGCTCCGCTCCCTACTGCATCGCTCCCGCTCGCTCCCAGTGCCCCTACCGACGTCGCTTTTGAGATCACCGGCCGCGCTCGCGGAATATTTCCACTCGGACCTGCTGCCCTCACCGTGTTCGGTCCTTGGGGACTGATGCGACACTCGCTGATATATTACCGTTCTGATACTATTTCTGTAATTCCATCCATGCGCTTGGCGGACCGGTACCGGTTACTTGCGGCGCAGCAGCGCGCGCGCGTCGCGGGCCAGCGCGTGATCCGGCGGCGTGGCGCGGGAACGTCGTTCGCCAGTCTCCGCGATTACACACCGGGCGATGACCCGCGCCACATCGACTGGAAGGCTAGCGCGCGTCGCAGCCGGCTCATCTCGCGCGAGTACTCCGTCGAGCAAGGCCAGACGGTGATGATCGGCATCGACGCTGGCCGCATGATGACGCAGCTCTCCGGCGACCAATCTCGCTTCGAATGGGCGCTCTCGGCAGCGCTCACCCTCGCCGACGTCGCTCTATCGGCTGGAGATCGCGTGGGTCTCATCGTCTTCAATACCGCGGTGCAGCGATACTTGCCTCCCTCACGCGAGCCGGGAACGATGGGGGCAATACGTGATGCACTCGTCGGCGTCACCGCAACGGTGACCGAGCCGGACTACGCGGCGGCGTTTCGCACTCTGGTCGAGCGCAACAGGCGCCGGTCGCTCATCGTTCTCTTCACGGACGTTGTGGATGCTC
>JBBSHV010000061.1:0-12894 GCA_038232435.1 Gemmatimonadales bacterium
GACATCGGTGTCTGCCGCGGCGGAGCTGGTCGCATTCGCCGTGATCCTGCCCACGGCGGGCTCCCCGTTCGCGCCGCTCGCAGCGGCGTCACCCTTACCGCATGCAGCCACGATAGCGCATGCCGCCGTTGTTACTGTACCCGTCCACAACACCTGCCGAATTCTTTGCCGAGTGGTACGCTGCATTGTACACCGCTCCGTCGTTGGTTGAGGCTCCGTTCGGGTTCAAGTTGACGCTCGAAACGAAGCCTGGTTGAGCCGGTGTAAAGATACAGCGCGATAAGTTGTGAAAACGCTTGCGCGAAACACATTTGTGCGCGATTCTTGCTTGGATTCACGTGAGCTAGTCCAACCCCGTTCCGGAGTCAGAGCATGGCAGCCAAAAAATCGTCCCCAAAGAGCTCAAGCCGTAGCGCCGGTTCCCGGACCGGCGGCACTTCCAGCGGAAGCTCCAAGAGTGCTCCAAAGCGCTCTTCCTCCAAGTCATCGGCCAAGTCGGCGTCCAGCGGCTCGAGCGCCTCGAGTGTCTCACCACGCCGGAAGACCGCCGCACGCAAGTCAGCGTCACCCAGCTCTGGCACAAGTCAGTCCGGCGCCAGGACAAGTGGTACCAAGACCAGCGGTGCCAAAACCGCCGCGCGTAAGAGTGGCGCGAGTACCGGCACAAAGAGCAGCGCTCGGAAGAGCGGCGCAGCGAAGAAGGCCACAGGCAGCAAGAACGCCGGGCGCAGGACTTCCTCCACTGGAAGCTCCACGCGCAGCAGCTCCGCAAAGAGTGCGGGCAAGACCGCGAGCAAGCGCACACCCAAGACGCAGACGTCCGTGGAGCGTGTGAAGCGCGTTGCGGCTGGCATTTTTGATCAGGCCGGACATCTGGTCGATCAGGTGACGACCGTGACCACGGAATTCGTCACGGAGAAGTTCTAGCCCGGGCTCGTGTCAACTGGCACCACTACTCAGCGGTGCCCTGCGCGCCGCTGAGCTCCGGGCGGCTACGTAGCAGCTAGCCCGGGTTCACTGGCTGGAGTTGCGGTTCCGGGACCGCGCTCCAGCCAGCTTTGCACTTCCTCGAAAACTCGCTCGCGCCCATAGTCCACGGTGATGATGTGGCCCGCGCCCTTCGTGAAAACGAGCCGTTTGGTGGCAGAGCCGAGCTCACTGAGTGCGCGCCTGGCCACCCGCGGCGGGATGCGGTTGTCTTCCGTAGACTGAACAATGAGCGTCGGTGACGTCACCCGCGGAAGCGCGCGACGTGCCTTGTTTACCAGCAATCTCAACTCGTGCAGGGCGCGACCCGTGAGCGCGCCATAGGCCAGATTCGCCGCCCGCTCATTTGGGTCGTGAATGGACCGTGGTGACGCCGCCCGGAAGGGCCCGACGCGATCGCTCCAGAGCCGATGCGCCACCGCCGCGGCCCGCGCGTGCAGGGGCATGCCAAGGTACGGGGCGAGCAGGACCAGCGATGGAAGGTCACGTACCTGCGCGGCCAGTAAGACCGCAAGCGCGCCTCCCATGGACAGCCCGCACACCGATGCCCACTCGCACCGCGCGCGCATGGCGAACAGCTCAGCCCGCGCGAAATCCAGCCATGCCTCGTGCGACGTGGCATTGAACGCCGCGATATCGCGCCCATGTCCCGGCAGGAGAGGAACGCGCACGTCGTAGCCTCGCTCGTGCAAGTGCCGAGCGAGATAGCTCAATGTTTGGGGTGTGTCGCCGAAGCCGTGGAGGAGGAGCACTCCCCGCGCGTGCCCGGCGCGCAGGTCCATCGGACCTGCGCCTGGGGTGATCTCTATGGTGTTCGGATGAGAAGTCCGGTTCCTGCTTACCGCGCCTGATCCCAAATTACTACATGCATCACGATCAATCTTGCTCCCGCGTCACTAACTACAAGTGGGCCGAGGTCTCCCGTACAACCGTGAGGGTGGCAGGCTCGTCGTAGCGCGCCGCGTTGAGCCGAGAGGTCAACTGCTGCGTATCTATGACAAAGGACGACCCACCGCGCGACGCAACCCCCGAGCTGACCATGCGACTCAGCGCCAGCGCGATAGACTCGCGTGTGGCGCCCACCATCTCGCACAGTAAACGGTGATGCGAAGGCTGTAGCTGGAGCGAGCTGTCATCCAGCATGAACGACGAGTCGTCGCTCAACCGGACCAGCGCGGAGACCAGCCTGTCCTCGACATTGAGCGAGGCCAATTCCTGCAATCGCTCCATTAATGCGGTTCGCTCCGCCATGACCTGGCCGATCAGCGCGAGCGCGTGGGTAGGCTGCTCTCTCACAAAAGCCCGGAACTGCTCAGCGCCGAGATGGAGCGTCTCCGCACCCTCGGCTGCCTTCGCATCCGTAACGTACGTGCCGCGAGGACCCAACCCCTCGGAGCCGAACGTCTCGCCCGACATTGCTATCGCACTGACAAATCCGCGTCCGCCCTTCAAGGGACTTCGAAGAATTACATGCCCGTGCAATACGATGAATATTCCGTCCGCGATCGTGCTACGACGATACAGTTCAAATCCGGACGGCCAGTGTGCCTTTGCGCCATACTGCGCGGCTGCTATGCGCTCGCTGAGTGACAATCTCGGCGTTTTGCGCTTCGGTGCGACGTCATCCATGTCAACACGTTAGCGCAAGCTTCGCGCCGTCTGTTCCAGCAAGCTACTAGCGTTTGAAAATCGGGCTACAAGGTCTGCAATCTCTCGTACGGTCAACACCTGATCACCTGCTTGTACAGCTTCATTGATGCTGGGAAGTCCGATGTTGGAGTAACCATTATCGTTGTCTGCCGCGTAGATGACGTTGCGGAACCAGGCCCTGTTACTCACCGGTAATCCGGTCGGACGCACGAACGCGCGCTCAACCTGGCGCAGCAGCGCATTTGCTTGCTTCCACGTTGTAGGCGAAGCCCCACGCGCGAGTGCAGCGTCGCGCGCAGTGTTGAACGCGCTCGCGGCGCTCTCCATTCGCGTGATCGCGGAGTCCAGAGAAGCCAGCGATAAGGTCCATTTCTTCGCGGCGATGTTCTTCGCCGCGGTTGCGGATAGATCGCGCATCGCTCTGGCATACGTTACGTAGTCGTATGGCAAGACGTCGGCGTCGGCCATGCGCATGAGCGCTGTCGCACCGAGTACGCCCATGGTCGCGTGGTACTTGAAGCCCGGATCACCAAACTTGGCGGTCCAGTGGTATGAATCGTACGCGGAATGGTAGATCCCCTGCGCGCCACCAAAGCCCCACTCAGCGATCGGAATACCGAGATGATTGTAGAACCCGGCGAAGTCAGAGCCACCGCCCGGATCATTGATCTCAGGTTCCAACGTATCCGATGCCACATGCGCGCTGAGACGCCACGCATCGTACACGCTTCCTCCCCCTCCTCCCCCTCCCCCTCCCTTCCCGTCCGGGCTGGCGACGCTCCTGGCCACGTCACGGAAGAACGCACGCAGTGACGGCGATCCGCTCGCGCTCAACGCGGGACCGGTCGCGACCATGTCGAAGTTGAAGTACGCGGCGCCATTCCTGGAGAGCTGCGCCGAGTCCTGCTCCACGTACTCCGTGGAGCCCATCAACCCCCACTCCTCGGCGTCCCACGAGGCGAACACCAACGTACGCTTGGGACGCCAACCCTGCTTCAGGAGCGCACCGATCGTGCGCGCGGACTCCAGCACGCTCACCGTTCCGCTGACGTTGTCGGCCGCACCCGGTCCCCACGCGTCGCGGTGCCCGCCGATGATGATCAGCTCATCCGGGTACACGCTCCCACGCACCGTACCGAGTACATCCCAGATGTCCTTGTACGGTTGCGTACCGGCGTCTGTGGTTACGACCACACGCGCCTGCACCGGACCGGGACCAACGTGGTATCGGAACGGCAACGCGCCCTGCCAGCCATGTGGAAGACTGATGTTGCCACGCACGTCGTGCAGCAGCGCCGTCGCGTTTTTATACGATGTTGGGATGACGGGAATGCGCGGGAGATTCGTTTGCTCCAGCGGGATCCGTTTCGCTCCGGGCACGCTCGGATAATCCGGCGTCGTTGGGTCGCCGTTGTCATTGTAGATGCTGCCACGCTGCACCCCCTGCTCCGGACGCATGGGTCCCTCCGGGTACACGTCACCGCGGGTGTAGCCGTCCTCCGCTGGATCGCTGTAGATAATCAGTGCGACCGCGCCGTGCTTCTCGGCTTCGCGCGCCTTGATCCCCCGATACGACTTGCCGTACCGCGCAACAGCAATCTTCCCTTTTACCGAGACGCCGAGCGAGTCCAGCATCTTGTAGTCCTCGACCAGGCCGTAGTTCACGTAGATCACTTCGCCGGTCACGTCACCAGCGGCGCCGTATCCGTTGAACGCAGGAATCTGTGGATACGTGAACGAAGTCGTGTCTTCGGCGATCGGCCCTTCGACAAGTGGAAGCTCCGTGGCGGCGGGCGACACGCGGTACAGGTGCACGCTCGTTGGGTGCGGCATGTAGATGCTGTACGTGCGGATCTCCGGCGTGATGCCGTAGCTACGCAACTCGCGCGCGAAGATGTCGCGCGTGCGTGCCTGCGCCGGAGTTCCGGACATGTGCGGCTCGCGCGACAGCTCCCGCGACAGCGAATCTGCCTTCACCGGTGACATTAGACGCGCGGCCTGCGCCTCCAGTGCTCGCTCGCGTGTGGCACCGGACGCCGTGAAGCCCACCATCGTCCGCAACTCATCGGCCGGCCGCGTAGGAGCGGGCAGAGGGCGCGTCGTTGATTGTCCAAGTGCCGGGAGCACGGGGATGATGGCAAGTGCCGCCGCCGCGAGAATATTGCTGCTCTTGGTCATACGTCGGGTCATGCGTCGGGTCATGCGTCGGGTCATGCGTCGGGTCATGCGTCGGGTCATGCGTCGGGTCATGCGTGGCTTCATTCTTCGTCGAGTTCGTCGAGTGCGTGTCTGATCGCGATGCGGAGCTCGGCTTCGGGATCTTCGCTTCTCGGTATGGCCGCTGAGAGCGCCGCGAACTTGGCGGTCATCTCTGACTCTACGAAGCGATCGAAGTTGTGAACGCCGAGCAGCGCGAGCGATTGTACGGCGAGCTGTCGGAGAAGGTTGAGCGTTTCGCCCGAGAGAGCGGACAGCGCCTGCGGCTGCGGCAGCGGGACCACCGGCTCACGCCGCCGCTTGGGCACTTCGAAGAGCGAGCTCATCGGCGCAAGCGTTACGACGAACGACCCCGCGGTATGCTCCTCCCACTTGATGATCACGTTGCGGCGTCGCAGCGAGGGAAAGAGGGCGAGGATACTCTGCCGCACTACAGAGACACCGCCCTCGCTGTTGTTACCGCGCCCGGTGATGATGAGCAGCTCGCCGGCGCGCTCCACCTGTTTGGACTTGATCCATCCTTCGGTGCGCGTGCGCGCCTCGTCCGGCGTCGGAAGCGACTCTCTGAGATTGAGCGTACGACTGACGCCGAAGCGCAGCTCGTCGAACGCCTTCTGGATACGCGGGGGATAGCCTCGTGGCATCCGTTAAAAGGTAGCAGCGTCTCGTTTCCTTGACCAAGAAACAGGCGCATCCGGATGCCAAAGTGTAGCCGGCCCGGCTACCCGACCGTAACTTCTTGCCAAAAGGCGAGGCAATTCATGTCGATCGACCACAGGCACGCGAGCGCGTCGCTCAGGTCCGTTCTACTCTCACGCAGTCCGGAGCTCCTGGCGCGCCAGCTCGCGCCCAAGTCGGGTGGTGACCCACTCCCGGAGCTTCCGCGCGACAGTGCATCCGCAGACGGCGCGATGCGCCGGTGGGACACTCTCCCCCACGCCGAAGGCATCGACGGCGCCCGCGCCGAGCTGCTGGACGGGTCGGCCGCGGATCGGGCGGAGCAATTCGCCAGAAACGTGGAGAACTTCATCGGCACGGTGAAGGTGCCGGTAGGAATCGCTGGCCCACTGCGCGTGAATGGCGTCCATGCGCAGGGACTGTACTGGGTCCCGCTCGCCACCACGGAGGCGGCACTCGTCGCGTCCTACAGCCGCGGCGCGCGCCTGGTGTCCGAGGCGGGTGGCTGTACCGCGGTGACGATCAACGAGGGAGTATCACGCGCCCCGGGGTTCGCCTTCCGCAACATTTACGAGGCCGGTCAGTTCGTCGCCTGGGCCGTCGCGAATCTGAGCGCGCTCCGCGCGGTGGCCGAATCGACCAGCAGGTATGCGCGGCTGCAGGACATGCGTGTGAGCCTGGAGGGGAATCACGTTTATCTGATCTTCGACTACTCCACGGGAGATGCGGCGGGCCAGAACATGGTCACCATCGCCACGCAGGCCGTCTGCGAACACATAGCGCGCGAATGCCCCATGCAGGCGCAGTATTCCTTCGTGGAAGCAAATCATTCAGGCGATAAGAAGGCGAGCGCGCAGTCGTTCATGTCGGTACGTGGTAAGAGTGTCACGGCCGAAGTGGTCATACCGGCCGACTTACTCAAGCGCAGACTGCACACCAGCCCCAAGATGATGTCCAATTACTGGCACATGTCGGCAGTGGGCGGAGTATTGAGTGGAACCATTGGAGTGCAGGGGCACTATGCCAACGGCATTGCCGCGCTGTATCTCGCCACAGGTCAGGATGTGGCGTGTGTGGCCGAGTCGGCTGTTGGCGTCACTCGTTTCGAGCTTGCGGAAGATGCGCTGTATGCCGCGGTCACGCTACCCAATCTCATCGTCGGTACGGTTGGTGGTGGAACGGTTCTCCCGAGCCAGCGCGCGTGTCTCGACATCATGGGGCTGCGAGGCGAAGGCCATTCCAAAGCCCTCGCCGAGGTGTGCGCTGGACTTGCGCTAGCGGGTGAGCTGTCCATCGTTGGCGCCATTGTGGCCGGTGAGTTCACCAGCGCACACGAGCGTCTCGCGCGCGGAGTACAGTCTCCTCGGCGGTCGCCCTCATCGCATGATTCCGCTCGCTCCTCGCCTGAGGAGCCAGCGCGTTAGCGTGTCCAGCGCCGCACCTGTCGCGCCTGCCGCGCCTGTCATCCCGATGTCGGTGATGCGCCGTTGGTACATGTACCAGCGCGAGCGTTTTCCATTGCTCGCACACGCTCCCATCATTTTCGCCTTTTCAGCCGGCGGCGTGCTCTACTCCGCGCGGCTGCGTCAGCCCGGCCCCGGCGCGTCGCCCACGTCCCTTGCGGTCGCGTTCATCACTTGCTTGTTGTTCTTCTTCCAACTGCGCGTTTCGGATGAATACAAGGACGCGGAAGAGGATGCACTGCACCGTCCCTATCGCCCTGTGCCGCGCGGCCTCGTCACCATCGCGCAACTGACGAGATTGGCGATTGGCTCGGCCGCAATCCAGCTTCTTCTGGCACTGTGGCTGGATGCGCGACTGGTACCGCTGCTGCTTCTCGTCTGGGGCTACATGGCACTGATGACGGTGGAGTTCTGGTCACACGGGTGGCTCTCGACGCGGCCCGTCGCGGTTATCGCCACACACATGCTGGTGATGCCACTGATTGATCTGTACGCGACCGCGTGCGACTGGATCGTACACGGAGCGGGCGTTGCGCCCGGACTGCGATGGTTCCTGATCGCGAGCTTCTTCAACGGAGTGGTCATAGAGGTAGGGCGTAAGATTCGAGCACCCGAGTCGGAGGAGCGCGGTGTCGTCACGTACACAGCCGCATGGGGTAGCCGACGTGCACTCGCGGCATGGCTTGCCGCCATGATGATGACAGGCGCATGCGCCGCTGCGGCCGCGCATTCCATCCATGCCCTTACACTCACGGTGACGGTGCTCGGTGTCATTCTCACATTGGCGGTATCGGCGAGTATTGCATTCGTGATGCTGCCGACGGCGCGTCGCGCGCGGCTCGTGCCTGCACTATCGGGTGCCTGGACGATAGCGATGTACGTGACTGTAGGCATCGTTCCGGGGCTGCGCGCCGGATGAACTTGCAATGGGTTACAGATGAAGTCGCGATGAGCGCACAGCAAGGTAATTACAGTAATTACATCCTGCGCTCCGGCACTGTCCGCGAGATTGGAGCCAAGGCGGCGAGTCTGGCGGCGCTCGAACGCGCAAATGGACACACCACCATTCCACCGTGGTTTGTGGTCTCGCCTCGCGCACATGGCGATTCGATCGACCTGCGCTCATCCGAGGAGCTACGGAGCGCAATCGCCCGGTTGGCCGGCGACAACGACCCATTGGCGGTTCGATTGGCGGTTCGATCTTCATCGGTGGAAGAAGACAGCGCCGAGCACGCGTTCGCCGGACAGTTCGACAGCTACCTGGGTATCAAACCGGCAGACGTCGCCGACCGCATCGCCGATGTGTGGCGCTCGGCCATGAGCGAGCGCGTGGTGGCCTATCGGTGCGAACACGCACTACCGGCGTCGACAACCGTTCCGGCCGTATTAGTGCAACGCATGGTCGGGGCAGAAACGGCCGGCGTTGCATTCAGCGCGGACCCGGTGGACGGTCGACGCGGGATAGTCGTTGTTGCGGCGACGTACGGTCTCGGCATTTCCGTCGTCTCCGGAGAGCATGATGCCGATACGTACCGCGTGGATCGCGCGGGAGAGATAACCGGCCGTGTGATAGCTCGCAAGCACAGTGCCGTGAAAGTGTGTACAGACGGCGGCACGAGCTGCTCGACGATAGATGACGATCGAGCAACTGCACCCGCGCTGGCCGATGCACAGATACGCGAGATCGCTGCACTTGCGCGCTTGGCGGAATCGTTCTTCGGACGACCTCAGGACATCGAGTGGGCCATTGAGCGCGACACGGTATACCTGCTCCAGTCACGTCCCATAACGTCTCTGCACGGTGTACCCGACCCGGACGCACCGCTTTGCATATGGGACAACAGCAACATCACAGAGAGCTACGGTGGCGTGACCACGCCGCTCACTTATTCGTTCGCACGCTACGTGTACGAGGAAGTGTACCGCCAGTTCTGCCGCGTTCTGGGCGTGACACAATTGGAGGTCGACGGCAACTCGGATGCATTCCGCTCCATGATCGGGCTTGTGCGTGGGCGGATGTACTACAATCTCGTGAGCTGGTACAGCACGCTCGCGCTGCTTCCTGGATTCCGGGTGAATCAGAAGTTCATGGAGCAGATGATGGGCGTCAAGGAGTCGCTTCCGACGGAGATCACGACTCGAATTGCCAGCGGTGGACGATCGCGCGCGCACGACATGACCCGGCTCGTGCGATCTGCGTTCGGCTTGTTCCGCGCTCATCTGGCGCTCACGGCAACGTCGCGCGCCTTTCACCGACGCCTCGGTGAGGCTCTGGATCAGCGGGTTGAGCTTCATTCAATGCGGCCGGATGAGCTCATCGCACACTACCGGCAGTTGGAGCAAAAACTGCTTCGCCACTGGGATGCGCCACTGGTGAACGACTTTTTCGCCATGATTTACTTCGGGCTGTTAGGAAAAATTTGCATGGCGTGGTGCGCTGACACGACCGGCGCCATGCAGGGCGCACTAGTGTCAGGCGAGGGCGACATGGTGAGCGTTGAGCCAGTGCGCAGGATGCGTGAGATGGCCGCCGTCGCCGCGCACGACCCCGTTCTAGCCGCGGCTCTCTGCAACAGTGATGCGGCAGATGCACTCGTGGCAATTCGGCAGAACCCAGAGCTCCGTGCTCTTCTGGACGACTACATAGGCCTCTTTGGCGACCGGTGCGTTGGTGAGCTCAAGCTGGAGACGGAGACCTACTCCGAGCGCCCTGATGTACTGTTGAGATCGGTCGGCCGCATGGCCACCACGATCGCGGAGAGTGGCGCATCAACGAATGTATCGACCGGTTCCAAACACGACACCGAAGACCGGCCCACGGACTCTGGTGTCAGGGCAACCGCCGAAGCGCACTGTCGATCGCGACTCGATGGCCATCCGCTCAGGCGTGTCATCTTCGGCTACGTGCTTACTCGCGCGCGCAGCCGCGTTAGAGATCGCGAAAATCTTCGCTTCGAGCGTACGCGTGTCTTTGGTCGAGTCCGACGTATCTTCGCTGAACTTGGTAAGAGGTTTGCCGCGGACGGTCTACTCGATAACTCCCGCGACATCTTCTATCTGGAAGTCGATGAGATATTCGGTGTCGTTGATGGGATTACATCCACGCGCGACCTGCGAGGGATGGTAGCACTGCGCAGGCGCGAGTTTGACGGTTACGCGGCGGCGCCGGCGCCTCCAGACAGGTTTGGGAGTCGCGGTGATATTCGCGTGATGGCACCACCGTCAGCGGCACTCCCAACCACCGGTGAAGACGTACGACGCGGTACCGGCTGTTATCCCGGAGTAGTACGTGGCCCCGTCCGAGTAGTGCGCGACCCAACGGTCGCGACTTTACTCCCCGGAGAGATACTGGTCGCGGAGCGAACAGATCCCGGTTGGGTGGTCCTCTTTCCCTGTGCATCCGCCATTCTTGTCGAGCGTGGCAGCCTGCTATCCCACTCCGCGATCGTTGCACGGGAGCTTGGCATCCCGGCGATTGTAGCGGTCGAAGGACTCACATCGTGGTTGCGCACCGGCGACACTGTGGAGCTGGACGGCGCAACGGGAATTGTCACTCGGATAGAGACAATCGATGCGGAGTGAAGCGGCCGAGCACGCCGACTTCCAGTCCGTACTGCGCTACGCGCAGTGTTGGGAGGACGCGGACATTCTGTTGGAGGGGCTGGATATACAACCGGGCGACACGTGCCTCTCGGTCGCGTCGGCCGGCGATAATACGCTGTCGCTTCTTACCAGGTTTCCGGCGCGCGTGATCGCGATCGACCTCAATCCGGCGCAGCTCGCGGCATTGGAGCTGCGCGTGGCTGCGTATCGCACGCTGTCACATGCAGAGCTGTTGGAGTTGATAGGGTCTCGGCCCAGTACCACACGGACTGAGTTGTACGCGAAAGCTCGTGCTGCACTTTCGACTCAGGCCCGATCGTGGTGGGATGTGCGTCCCGGAGCGATTCGGGACGGGATCGGTGGCGCCGGAAAGTTCGAGAGCTACCTCTCGCTCTTCCGGCGCTTGGTGCTGCCGCTGGTTCACTCGCGCGCCCTGACCGCGTCACTGCTGGAACGGCGTAGCGCGGAGGAACGGATCGCGTTCTATGATACGAAGTGGGACACGCCGCTCTGGCGCTCCCTTTTTCGCGCGTTCTTTTCCCAAACTGTACTGGGCCGGCTCGGCCGCGACCCCAGCTTCTTTCGTTATGCGGAGGGGAGTGTGGCCGAGCACCTGCTGGCGCGAACAAAGCATGCTCTCGCCACGTTAGAGCCGGCGGAGAATCCGTACGCGCATTGGATCTTACTCGGCACTCATGGATCCGCATTACCGCACGCGCTGCGCCCTGAGAGCTTTGACGTGATACGGGACAATCTCGACAGGCTCGAGTGGCATCGCAAGCCACTGGAGAGCGTGTTCGAGAACGGTTTGGCACAGTCGTTTGACCGTGCGAACCTCAGCAACGTGTTTGAATACGTATCCGAAGCGGGCCAGCGTGAGATGCTGAACCGGCTCGCGGACGTGGCCGCCCCGGGCGCGCGCATCGCGTACTGGAACATGATGGTCCCTCGCAGCGGAGAGCGAGTGCTCCCGGATCGCATACGCACACTCACTGATTTATCGCAGAGACTCTTCGCACTTGACAAGGCGTTCTTCTATCGAGCCTTCGTCGTGGAGAAAGTGATCTGCTGATGAATCAGTGGCTCGCTGTACTGCTGCTCGCCGTCGCGCTCCTCGGCGTCCTGGGTGCGTTGTACGTGGTCGGCAAGCGACATCCGATGCCCGCGGAGGTGTCACGCAAGATTACGCACATTGCGCTCGGCTTCGTTACGCTCAGCTTTCCGTGGCTCTTCCGCGATCCATGGCCGCCCGCCGTTCTCGCTGGCGCCGCTATCGCAGTGATGGTCGGCATGCGCCGCGTTGCGTGGCTACATGACAGATTCGGCAGCCTCGTCAACGGAGTGGGCCGCGAGTCACTTGGCGATCTGTACTTCCCCGTGGCCGCTGTGAGTCTCTTTCTGCTTTCGCGTGGCAGCGCGGTGCTATTCGCGATTCCCATTCTCACTCTGACGCTGGCCGATGCCGTGGCCGCGACCATAGGCTTGCGCTATGGACGACTGCGCTTCGCGACGGCGGATGGAACCAAGAGTATGGAAGGGTCGATCGCGTTCTTTATGGTCGCGTTTCTCGCGACGCATATACCGCTACTTCTCTTCACGCGCACGCCTCGGATCGACTCGCTGCTCATAGGCGCGACCTTCGGTGTGCTTGTCATGCTGCTCGAAGCAGTGGCGTGGCGTGGACTGGACAACCTGTTCATTCCCATCGGTGGCTATCTCGTCCTGAGCTCATCGCTGGGGCTGGACACGGCGAGCCTGGCGGAGAACCTCGTCGTCGCCGTCGTACTGCTGGCTGTAGTGTTGGGAGCTCGCCGAAGTCACACGTTGAATGACAGTGCGCTGCTGGCGGGTGTGCTCATAGGCTACGTTAGCTGGAGTGTTGGCGGGTGGCGTTGGCTGGTGCCGCCGCTGGTCGTTTTCTTGAGCTACGCCGTCTTCTTTCCGCGCCCCGAGCAGATAGCTGCGCGTCCGCACGATCTCGTCGCGATCTTCGCGGTGACTTCAGCTGGACTTCTCTGGCTCGCGTTGCGGTTCATACTGCCGGATAACATCGCGTACTACGCGTACACGCTCTCCTTTGCGGCAAACCTGTGCTTCATCGGTGTAACGTGGTTCGCGGTCGCACGCCCTGGTGTCAATCGCGGCGTAGCCATCGTTGCCGCTGGACTGATCGCGTGGGGCGCGCTCTTCGTGCCTTTCCTCTTCATCCGCGGGTCAGCCGTCAGTTCCGTTGCCGATGCCATAACAGCGCTCTTCATCGTCCTGTTTTCCGGTGCCGCGTACACCGCGATTGTAA
>JBBSHV010000062.1:0-12870 GCA_038232435.1 Gemmatimonadales bacterium
AGCGGCGGTGTAGCTAACGTTGCTCGAGGTGAGCGAGCCCATCACCTGGCCTTCAGCGTTGAGGATCGCCGCGGCCATTCCTCCCTTGCCGCTGCTGTTGCCCTTTCCGTTGCCGACACCCTTTCCGTTGTCGTTCCCGTTACCGTTGTTACCGTTCCCACCGCCCATGTTGTCATGGCCGTGGCCGGGTCCCGTGTCGTCGGAGTGATTACCGCCCGGCGGTGGCGGGCCGTGGTTTCCGGGCCCCTTACCATTGCCATTCCCGTTGCCGTTGTTGCCATTGTTGCCATTGTTGCCATTCTGGGCAAATACCGGCGCCGCAGCGATGAACAGAAATAGCGTACCGATCGCGACCGACATGGTTGGACGTTTCATGATCATCTCTCCGACGAATTGTTGGTGGTAACTGATGCAAAACTGAAGCCGAAACCAGCGCCAATGATGAAGCGCGCCCCATCACCGGCATGACCGGTAAGATCGGTCACGGCGGGCGTTATCACGAACGGTATGGAAGCGAACGGCACGAGCGAGAAACCGAGCGTCAGATCCTGGCCGTTCCACTCGCTTATGACGCTCAACGGCTCGGCCACGCGCAGCCCGACACTGCCAAACGCGTTCACGGGACTGGGCGTCGAGAAGCTGTCTGCCTCCGCCCGGAAGCGTCCGTTACCCGCTCCGAGCGACACGGTCACGGAACTGAACCAGTCCCTGGATGACGGCTTCGTGAAGAACGTCCTGCTGCCCGCGACATACACTGAGCTCTGCGCGTCAGTCCCTTTGGTGTGGAGCGCGTCATCCCAGCCCAGGGCGATGCCGACTCCCCCGGGCAGATACCGGCTCAACTTGAATCCGACAAGATCGTTCTTGAGAAAATGCTGATATATCGTGGACGTCGAAACTATGTCCACCTCGAGAGCGAGGTACTTCGCTGGATTGCCCAGCCCGAACCCCCCTCCCACCGCACCATCCTGAATATCGGAGTAGCGCGCCCGATTCTGGTACCCAGCACCGAAGAACCAATCTCCCCACCGGGCTCCATAGCCGGAGGGTGTCTGGATGTTCATCGCTGGCCAACTGCGCTCCCGGGTGTTGCCAATATCGCGACGCTCGGCCGGGATGTCCAGCAGGTACTGACTTCGTACACTGTCCTTGGCTACGGTATCCGGCTGCTGTGCGGCCGCGGTGGCAGCAAGTGCGCCGTACGCGATGAACGGAAGAGCTACGGCGCTAAGGTGCTGCCAACGAAGTCCCATGGTCCCCCAGCTCTCGCCGGCGGGTGCCTGCCGGTGCCTCGCGCGTGTCGCGGGAGGTGCCGATAGTCGTGGATGGTCGTCCCAGGCCCACACCCGTGACGCACAATAGTATGGGAGGCGAGAACGGATGGCAAGGATCGATTCGGTCCGTGTCAAGCGCCATTAGAAGCGTCCCCCGAGTCACGCCATTAGAAGCGTCCCCTTTGGTTGGGGTGATTAAGGGTGGGTTGTTGCAGGTCCAGTCGATGTTGCATCTGTTGTCACGTTTGATGGGTGTACATCTACGCGAGCCCGGTGGAGATTGAGGCGGAAATGTTACATGAGGCTTACTTTGCGCATGATCTTTTCCTGTCGCTTCTTGTTGGCCGATATAACTACGCTCAGCCAAGTCGCGCCGGTAAATCATCCGGTTGGAATCTGAGCAAATGAGTCGCCCCCTCAGCGTCACGGTAGTCATTTGCACGCACAACCGCCCCATGCTCTTGGAACGTTGCCTGCAGGCAGTAAGACGAATCGAGTACCCTGATCTCGTACTCAGCGTGGTCGATAGCGCCCCGGATTCCCATGAGGCGAGGACCTTGGCTGCCCGCTATGGTGCCGATTACTCGCTTGTGCCGATAAGAGGGCTCAGCCGCGCGAGAAATGTCGGCGCTCGTGCGGCGCGTAGCGACATCGTTGCGTACCTCGACGACGATATGGTGCCCCACATTGACTGGCTGGCGCCGTTGGTTGCCGAGTTCGCCGATCAGAGGGTGATCGCCGCGACGGGTCCAGTGCTGCCGCTCACCATGGCTGAAGCAAGTCCAAACGAGCTGCAGCTTACGCTCGAGACTTCGTCGTGGGGTCCCGATCGATTCCAGGTTGATCGACATTCTCCCGAATGGTTCGAGCGTGCAAATTTCGGCGATGTGGGCGACGGCAACATGGCACTTCGGCGAGAAGCGTTCGACCGATTTTCAGGATTTGACGAGCAACTAGGCCGCGGTGTGACGATTACTTCCGGTGAAGAGCACTATGCTTACTTCACCTTGATCGAGACAGGGCACAGAATCGCATACGCGCCTCAAGCCATAGTATTTCATCCAGTCTCGCCTGCAACGCCAGAGTACAGCCAACATCTTATCGCGCAGGCGACCGCGTACGCCGCGTTCTTGATGTGGCGTCACCCACGCTATGCGTTGCGGGTAACGAAGTTTTTTGCTGAAGGGCTGCTTCGCAAGAAGCGCTCATGGCGGAAGCTGGGTGGGCCACAGCAGACTTCACTTGCCGCTTCGCTTTCGCTGCGGGAAGTTACAGGAGCATTCGCACGCGGAGTGTTCACGTGGTGGCGTTCTGTCCGTGGCTAGACACGCGGCCAACAGGCTGTGGCAGATGTTCCGGCATAGTAGTCTCTGGCGCTCGTTACGCCGAAGGGAACTGTTACGAAGCGGCTTGTATCTAGCGCTGGAGCTACGAAGTACTGTACGAGAACCGCAGTCGTGCAGATTGGAGGTTACAGACAGTGCGTTCAAAGAGCGTCGCGACCCGTGGTGCTATGAAACGAGCGCCGCGGAGCGCGATCGCTTTGTGAAACAGACAGAACTTCTGGACGAGGCTCGGGACGGGCGGCTCTTTGATACCGGTCTCGAGATCGGTTGCGCCGAAGGCTTGTACACTGAAGTGATTGCAGACCGCTGTGAGTCGTTACTGGTATTGGATATTTCACCCACGGCACTTGCACGAGCAAGAAGTCGGCGCGCATGGACCGAGAGGGTGCGTTTCGGCGCGTTCGATCTTCGCAGTGACGCGATTCCGGGCACATTTGACCTTGTCGTCATCACAGGGGTGCTGGAATATTTCTCAAGGCCAACGACGTTTCCCCGCATACGTGAACAGCTAGCGGGGGCGCTGAGGCCAGGGGGATACCTTCTCGTCGAGACAACCAGGTCGAACCCGGTCGTCGAAAACTCCTGGTGGGGGGAGCGTTTGATCCGCGGCAAGTGGATAAACATTTTCATCTCGCACCATCCCTCTCTGATTGTCGTCTCGTCAGTCATGACTGACTTGTACGCCATAACGCTGTTACGAAGGGCGTGCTAGAAATGGTGCAATGAAGATCTCGGTTGTGATTCCGACCTACAACCGCCGGGATACCCTTGCAGGCTGCCTCGCGACGGTGTTCGACCAGGACTTGCCGCCCGACCAGTACGAGGTAGTGGTGGTGGTGGACGGCTCGACGGACGGAACCATCGAAATGCTAGCTTCCTCTCGTCATCAGGGCGCGCGTCTAATAGTGGTCGAGCAAGAAAACCGAGGCCAAACGGCGGCGCTGAACACCGGCGTGCGCGCGGCGCAGGGCGACATTGTGCTCTTTCTTGATGACGACCTTTTATGTGACCGAGGGTTGCTCTCCGCGCATGCATCCGCGCATGCGTCCGCGGCTACATCGGGAGCGCCGAGCCTGGTGTTTGGCCAGATGCAAGCTCCTCACGAAGGTCAATTGAGCTTCGCGGAGCGGTGCAACTTTGAGGAGTCGGAGCAAGTCTGCACGCGGTTCCTAGACGATCCGCTGCCAAAGTGGCCTCACGACGCCCTAATGGGACCCCATTGCTCAATACCGCAGGCTGTGTTTCTCGAGTCCGGCGGCTACGACGAGAAGTCATTCCCGCGGCGGGGGGAGGACCGCGATCTCGGGCTGCGACTATGGAAGATGGGTGTGACTTTTCGGTTTGAACCGCGGGCGGTCACCTCGCACAGGTGGGTCAAGCCAGACCGTCGTTTTTTGGACGACTTGAAGCATGACGGAGCCAGCATCGTCGCCCTGTGCCGCAAGCATCCCGAGTTGCGCCCTCATTTCGGCTATGCGGGTGTTGCGAGCGCTCCAGTGTGGAAACGGTACACGGCCAGAGCAGCTGCAAGTCGCCCAGGGCTCGCCACGCTGGGTGTAGTGGTTTCAATGCTAGAGAAGTTGCCTTTGAGCAAGTGGGCACAAAGGCCCGGAATGCGCCTGTTTCTCGTGCACCGCAATCTGGCGATGTTGGCCGGCGCACTTCGAGAGGCTGGTTCATGGCCGCTTCTCATGCAGCTATTCGGACCGCGGCTACCAGTACTGCTTTACCACCACATCGGCCTCCCGAGCGCGGATGCTGGATCTGTATCCCGCACAGTGACTCCGGCCAAGTTTGAACGGCAGGTGCGCTGGCTTCGCCGGCGCGGGTACACCGGAATAACGCCAAGGCAGTGGCTCGAATGGCGCTCGATCGGTTCGCCAATCCCAGGGAAGCCAATCCTGCTGACGTTCGATGATGCCTACGCGGACGTTGCAGAGTATGCCCTTCCGGTGCTAAAGAAACACGGTTTCGCAGGAGCGGTATTCGTCATTACTGGAAGCGCGGGAGCGGGTATCGCTTGGGAGGACATGCCGGTCATGGCGATGGATCAAGTACGGCAGTGGGCTAACGAGGGAATCGAGATCGGAGGTCACAGCCGGACGCATCCTGACCTCACCACGGTTCCCGATGCTGCTCTTGCTGATGAAGTTGAGGGCTCGAAAGGGGACCTGATAGGAGCGGGGGTAACACCATTGTCGTTCGCGTATCCCTACGGCCGTTACGACGATCGGGTTCGAGCATCAGTAGAGGGAGTCTTCCCGCTGGCGTTCACGTGTGATGAAGGCATGAACGACTTACGTACAGACCCCCTACTGCTGCGGCGAACCATGGTTCAGCCCAGAGACACCTTGCTCGACATCGAGTTACGGGCCGCGTTCGGCTGGAGCGCGCTGACATCGAATCCGATACGCTCACGTCTCCGCCTCCGTTCCCGCTTTTTAGGTGTTGTGCGGCGAGGCCAGCACCTTCTTCACTAATGCCAGCGGAGATCCTACATCTGCTCGGCACCGCGGAGCTCGAAGGTAGCGGGATCGCCCGTATCGTTGCCGCGCTTGCAGCCGGCTTGGATCCACACAAGTACCACGTGAACGTCTGGTTTCTGGGTCCGCCTGGCCCACTCGCTCAAGACCTTCGATCTGCGGGAGCGACGGTGCATCAGATGAACTGGTCACGCGGCGCCCGCGACCCTGTTGGCGCTTGGCGTTTCTGGCGTTGTTTACGAGCCAACAACTTTGCCATCGTTCACCAGCACGAGGGAGCGCGGTCTGTACGCCACATCATCCGCCATTCCTCAAAGGCCCGTCTCGTAGTTCATCTACATGGCGGTATCGTCAAAACCCATCATGCTGGCGATGTTCCAATCGCGGCGCGAGGCGCTGATGCAGTGATCGCGGTATCCCACGCGGTTGCACGCCAACTCCCCTCAGTCAAACCGGTTGTGGTGTATGCGGGCACCCCTCTCAGCGCTCCTTCAGCGGTGAAGCCCAGGGCCAAGGGCCGACCACCCTCCTCAAGGACTGTCATTGGCGCGGCGTGTCGGCTGGTCCCATTGAAAGGACTCTCTTACCTGATCCGGGCAGTCGCGTTGTTGCGTCCGGAGTTTCCCACGGTTCGCCTGGAGATCGCCGGCGCGGGTCCGGAGCGAACCGCTCTAGAGAGAGAGGCCCAACAGCTCGGTCTGGAGGACCATGTTCACTTTCTGGGCTGGCAAAGGGATCTTAGCGTCGTTTGGCCTAGGTGGGATATCTTTGTCCTGCCCTCGCTTGAGGAAGGGTTCGGGATGTCGGTCCTCGAGGCGATGGGAGCAGAGCTGCCGGTCGTTGCGACATCGGTTGGTGGTCTCCCTGAACTCATCGAGGATGGCTACACCGGCTACATTGTTCCGCGTTCCGATGTTGCGGCCCTGGCTGAGCGCTTGGGGCACCTAATCCGCGATCCGGAACATAGGTGCGCGATGGGTGCTGCGGGGTGGAAGCGTGCCCGTGATCACTTTTCGGTCGATCGTATGGTGTCGGAGATTGAAGCGATCTATGATGCCCTTCTGACGTCGCGATCTCCTGAAGACGGGCAGTAGATCGCTCGAGCTCAGGTGGAGCAAAGTTGGGTCGAAGTCAATCTGCCGGGGCGAGTTCGCGCGCACGGAGCCGCTATGATCTACGGATACGAAGCGCGTTCGTCGCTCGCGTGATCTTCTCTGGCAATCTCGCCCATAGTATGCGGTTTTCCATTTCGGTTTGTATAGTGCTGGGAAGAGATCGGGCCTGAGGCTGCCGTTTCCGGTCTGGATGCGCACAACAGCCGCTACTTCACCCTGTCCCGAAACTCCAACGCCGCCTCGAAGAACGCCTCGAACAGCCGGTGCATGCGAGGATCTGAATCCACAAGATTCTCCGGGTGCCACTGCACACCGATCATGAACTGGCCGTTGGCGGCCTCGACGCCCTCGATCACGCCGTCGGGAGCGATGGCGGATGCCACGAGGGTGGGCGCGAGGTCCTTGATTCCCTGGTGGTGCATGCTGTTCACATCCACGGTGTCGTCTTCAACGAGGCGGCTCAGTAGCGTGCCCGAGGGGATGCTCACGCTGTGGGAGCGGTGCTCGCGCGTGTAGCCGCCTTCGGAGGGGAAGTAGTCGTGTTTGATGGATCCCTCGCGATGCGCGCTCAGATCCTGATACAACGTGCCGCCACCGGCCACGTTCAGGATCTGCTCGCCGCGGCACACGGCAAGCACCGGCTTGCCGTCTTCGGCTGCCCAGCGGACCAACGCTAGCTCGGTCCGATCGCGCGCTGGATCGGTGCTGCCGCATGTGCTGCACTTCTCTTCCCCGTAACTTGCCGGGTCGATGTCGGCGCCGCCGGGAAGAAACACACCGTCCAGTCGTTCGTAGATCGCGCGCAGCGTCGCCTCGTCGTCGTCCAGCAGTGGGATGAGCCACGGGACAGCACCGAAAGAGGTCAGCACGCCGACGTATCGCTGTCCCATGATCCAGCACTTGGGCAGCTCATTCGGAATTGCTTCCTGGGTCTGTGTGGTCACACCAATGACGGGCCGTGCTTGCATGAATGTCCTCAGCTTGATTTGTCCTTAAAGTCTCGTCACGCGCCGGGCATAGCAGCAAACTGTGCCTCACCAGGCTCCAACACGCCTTCCGCGGTCTCCGAAACCAGGTGATCCACGACTGCCTTCAGACTGCCAGTCTTGTGATACACTGCAAGCTGCCGATCGGCGCTGGACCCCTCGGCCAGGATGCGGTACGCATACTCGACCTCGCTGCGCGTCCCCAGCTCGTCAACCATGTCGCCGATGAACCATTCGATCAATTCACGAATCAACTCGCGAGCTGGAAACTCGCGCTGCTTGCCGAAGTCAATCAGCTTGCCGTCGAGTCCGTACCGCGTGGCGCGCCACTTGTTCTCGTCGATCAGGTCGGAGCTGTACACGCGGAGCGTCGTGTTGTCGCGACGCATCTTCCACAGCTTGGCCACGAGCGCCTGGATTATTGCGGCGATGCACACGGCCTCATCAACGCGCGTGCACACATCGCAAATCCGGAATTCGAGCGTGCCATACTTCCAGTGCGGCCGCACGTCCCACCAGATCTTGGATCCGTTTGGAATGGAACCGCTCAGGACGAGTGTCTCTACGTAACTCTCGTAATCCGCCCACGAGTTGAGGATTCGCGGAACGCCTGAGCGCGGGAAGCTGCGGAAGACGATGCTGCGATACGACTTGAGTCCCGTATCACGCCCCATCCAGAATGGCGAGCTGGTGGACAGACACAGCAGGTGTGGAAGCACATACCGCGCAACGTTGGCCGCGTCGATGAGAAACTCGCGGTCCTCGATTCCTATGTGAACGTGCGTGCCGAAAATCAGCAACTGCTCCGCGAGTTGCTTCATGTCCTCACGCACACCGACGTAGTGCTCCAGCGGCGTGATCTCCTGCTCGGCCCAGTTAGCGAACGGATGCGTGCCGGCGGCCGCAATTCGGAGTCCCTTTCGGCCAGCCAGCTCGATGACGCCACGCCTCAGGTCGACCAGCTCCGCGCGCACTTCGGCCGGAGTCTGGCACACTGTCGTTCCAACCTCGACAATGGACTGGTGCAGCTCTGGCTTTATCTGCGTGAGGACACGATGGTCCTCCAACAGCATCTGCGTTATGTAGGACCGGAGCTCGCGCGTCTCCGGATCTATTATCTGGTACTCTTCTTCAACGCCGAGCGTAAGCGACGGGGGCTTCATGAAGCGCTCCTGGATCTTGCCCTGAATCGGGCCAGTGACAGTACGATATCCACTTCTCGTTCACTCATCGTGCCACACGAGCGTAATCACTACCTGTCCTGATCATCTAGGCTGAATGAGGAACGTGGGGACACTTGACCCTCCACCCGCGGTCACGTTGAGAAGCGCGGAAGTGGATAGGCGGTTGAGAGCTCCCTCGCTGTACTGACCGTTGCAGATGAATGGCGCAGTGTCAACCATGCGGTCGATCACCTGTAACTGCCCGTCAACGAAACTGGGGTACGGCTCGAATGGAATGGAGACCCGCTCCTGCACGATGTGCGGCGACACGAGCGCGTGGCGGATAGCCGCCTCCCACGCGGCGTCGTCAACCGTCCAGCCGAGTACGATCCCGGTGCCGCCATACTCATCGTTCGGCTTGAGGACCAGTCGTTCGCGCTCGCGCGCGATGAACGGAAGCAGATCGACGGTTGTGCCTCGGAACGTGGTGGTACGCTCCTCGACCACTCTGGTCCATGGGATGTGCGCCGAGATGGCCTCGAGCTCCGCACGATCGAATAGACCAGCGTTCGCCTCATCACTCAGTACGGCGAGACTCGCCTTCTTGTGCAAAATCTTGCAGCGGAATCCGTTCACCATGCACACAGCGCCATCTCGAACAGCCCGGATCACCGGATGCTCCAGTCCACCTCGCTGGACCAACTCGCTGATGAGCACTCGCTTGTAGATGAGGTCTACTGCCTGCCCGTCGCAGTACAGCGTACCGTCCCTGTACTCCGCATCGCGCGGGTCCGAGATGATGCACGACAGGCCGCGCGACGTGAAATACTCCGCGAATAGCACAAACTCGCGGCTGCTCGGCACTTCGGCCCAGTCGAGGATCACCATGCGTGGCAACGCCCGTCCACCGGACCACTGGTGGTAGGCGTCCAGCAGTACGCGCAGAACGGCAGGGCGCGCGGGTGGCGCGACGCACTCGTACAGCGGCGCAAACGCACGCATCGCCGGCAGGTCGACGAATATGTCGGCCAGAGCATCTGTGAAAGCCGGGCCAGCCGGGGTTTCGGCGTTGTACTCGGTGATCGCCATCGCACCTGTCTCGGGCATGACGAAAGCGTCCAGACGTGACAGCGGACTCGCGGGCAGGAAGCCCGGATCATCCATCACCAGCTCCTCTTCCCACGGCTCCAGCCGGAACTGCGCTCTGAGACCCGTATCGGCAAGAGCCGCCCCGAGCGCGGTCGCGAAGGCGCGAAGCAGCGGCCGCATCTGCATCTCGAGCTGATGCTGCGCGGCCGGTGTGGTGAACCGTGGCCGGAGCACCGTGCACAACGGGCGGGCACCAAAGGTGATCCCGCGTCGCTGCTGCAACTCATCGAGCGCAGCCTGCGTCTCAGCGGCCAAGCCGTCTCTGGCGAGCATGTCGTGGTATTGCTCGATCGCGTCTCGCACCACTGTGTTCACTCCCGTACTCACCCCGAGCGCGTCGCTGACATCATGCCGGCCCAACCGAGGTCGGCTGCCTGCCGCCGCGGAGACTTGGCGAGCCGGATCGCCATGTCGGCCATGTGTGTCACCACCCACTCGAAATAGTGCGGTGTGAGTGAGTAGAGATCCATGTCGGGCGCGGGATTCATGAAGTCAATCGCGTACGGAACGCCATCGCGAACAGCAAACTCGATTGAGTTCATATCGTAGCCAAGTGCGCGCACGATCGTGAGCGCATCGCGTACGACGCGATTGCCGAGCTCGGCACCCAGATGTTCGTGTTCGACAAGATAGCGCCGTTCCCTGGGGTCGTACTTCATCGGCAGGATGTCCTCCTGGCCGATGCACATGCAGCGCACGAACTGATCCCACTCGATGAACTCCTGCACGATCATCGTCAGCAGTCCGGAATTGTCATAGTGATGAATCAACTCGTCCAATGAGCGGCAGATGTACACCTCTTTCCAGCCGCCACCATGCGCATCCTTGAGAATGCAGGGAAGTCCTACGTACTGGATGAGCGCCTTCCAGTCGAGCGGGAATTTGAGATTGCGCAAGCTCTCACTCGGCACGATTCCCGGCACGTAGCTCTTGTTCGGGAGAACGGCAGTCTTGGGGCTGCGCACGCCGAGCTTGGTGATGAGCGATGCGCCGAGGAACTTGTCATCCGCGGACCACATGAGCGGATTGTTGACCACCGTTGTTCCCTGCAGGACGGCGTGCTTGAGATACGTCCGATAGAATGGCACTTCGTGGGAGATGCGATCCACGATGAGCGCGTACTCGCACGGATCATCGATACGTTCGGCGCCAAGCTTCGCGTATTCCGCGATGACACCCTGGTCCCGATTGTTCACTTCTTCGATGAACTTGGGCGGGAAGGACCACTCACGGCCCACGATCAACCCGACCTTGAGCGGCGCATTTCGCGAGACCAGCGCTGGGGCTCCAAGCTCTTCGAGAAATCCGATGGTGTCCATGACCTGGATGGTCTCGATGACCTCGAGGGTCTCCATAGCTTCTATAGCCTGTATCGTATCTATCACGTCGTCCAGCGCCTCAACGACTTCCAGCGCCTCGATCGCGGCGACAAAGTCTCTCGCGGCCGAAATAGCGGCATCGGGTTCGGGAGCCGGCGCCGGCGCCGGTTCACCAACGAAACTCTCGATGCTGGCAGGCACGTCTGCTGCGGCGGGTGCCGCTTTCGACGGGGTGCGGGTGGCGCTGGAGGTACTACCTCTCTTCTTCCCAGTCGCACCTTTCTTCTTGCCCTTGGGCGCAGTATCGTCGGCCGGCCCGCGTTTGTCGTCTTTCATATCGTCTGCTCCATGTTAAGCGTTGCCGCCGATGTACCGCCGCATCATCTTTTCCCAGTACGGCCAGTCGTGCGCATGTCCTTCCCACACCCGCAGCGCATTCCCAATCTGCTTCTGCCACAACGTGCTGGATAGCTCCACGTTGTTCTCAAACGACGGGTCGCCGCGACCAATGCCGAGGATGATATCCTGCCGCTGGAACGCAGCTATACGCTCAGGGTCGTGCTCGTTGCGCATGAACGCGGATGGATTGGACTCATAAACTGTCGCATCGGAGAAGCCGCCGGTCATCTCGCTGATGTCGTACAGCCCGCTCATGCCGATCACCCGGTTCACCAGCGTCGGATTCCGAAAGGCAAATGAGACAGCGTGGTACGCACCGAAACTGGCCCCAGCGGCGATGGTGAACGGGGTGGGATTTCGTGAGTTCATGAACGGCACCACTTCATCGCGCAGATATCGATCGTACTGAAGATGTCGCCACGCGCGAGTGCCGGGATGGATCGTCGAGTTATACCAACTGTCGCCGTGCACGTGATCGACGCAGTACATCTGGATCCAGCCCTTCTCGATCTGGTCACCGAGCACTTCGTGCATGTGCCGGTCATACCACTCGCGGTAACTGCCGAGTGTGGTGGGAAAGACCAGCAGCTTGGCTCCGCCGTGGCCGAAGACAAGCATGTCCATTTCGCGCCCGAGTGCCGCGCTGTACCACTTGTGCTGTTCCTGCTTCACGCGAAATATCCTTTCATTGTTCAGGCGGAGAGTAACGCGGGAAGGGCCTTACGGAAACGACGTGCCCAGGAAGCCTCGTTGTGGCCACCCCTCGGATCTTCGACCCAGCGCAGATCGGCACCGGTTCGATATCCGTTCTTGAGAAGTAGATCGCGCATGCGCCGCGCATCGGTAACCGCCCGCGCGCCGTCGTAGCGGCCGATGTCCAGATACACGCGCGGCAGTTCAATCTCGCTGAATCTCGTCGCCAGAGACGCCTCCATAATTGGATAGATCGCTCCATCGGCGAACCAGAACGACGGGCTGAGAGCGCCGGCAAAGCCATACGTCTCGGGGCGTGTGAAGGCCGCGTACATGCTGATCAGCCCTCCCATGGAGGAGCCGGCAATCCCGGTCCAGCGGCGGGCGCGCAGTGTACGGTACTGCTGGTCGATCTGTGGCTTCAGAGTGTTGACGAGGAAGTCGAGGTACAGATTGCCGCGGCCGACGCCAAAATGCGCATCGTCGAACGGACTGTATTCGACAATGCGTGCCACGCCCGCATGTGGCACACCGATCACGATACATGGCTGCCCGAGCCGAGTGGCGGCTATTACCGCCTCCTCCACATGCCAGGAGCCCAGAAAGCCTGTCCCGGTATGAAAGAGATTCTGCGCGTCCTGCATGTACACGACCGGATATCGACGGACCTCGTCCGCGTAGCCGGGCGGCAGGTACACGTAGATGTCGCGGGTATCATCCAGTTCAGGGCTGTACACATCGATGAGACTATCAAGTGTGCCAGGCTGGATGCGGCTGCGACCGAGCCGGCGCAGCCGTCGAATGAAAGGGTATACCGCCGCGGTCATTCAGCGTACAGGCGCAGATCGGATGCCACGGTGTCGGCCATTTGCATGAGCGTCGGCAGATCCGGATGTCGCAGAACGACATAGCCGTCCGACACGAGCGTCTGAACCCAATCGCG
>JBBSHV010000063.1:0-12667 GCA_038232435.1 Gemmatimonadales bacterium
CAACTGCACCAATAGCGGCCGTTCACTCCCTCTCTCTCTCTCCTTTCCAAGTCGCTCACCGATCATGTTGACAGCGGCGGTGGACGAGGCTGTCGCGATCGCGCCCATCGCCAACGCCGGAATCCACACACGCCCCGGCGAAAAGCCAAGCAGCGTCATCGCTGCCATCTCAACGCCAAAAACTGTCAGCAGGGTGAGGAGTGACTCAACAAACGCGAGCCGATAGGTGATCCCGGGCACCGCTACCAGTTCGGCAAGATAGAAGCGCATGCCAATGATCGCGCCCATCCAACCGAGCGCGAGCGTCGTGATTGGCTCGAAGCTCTGCAGAACGGTCCTGCCCAGCAGCCCGGAAACCTGTGGACCGAGCAGGATTCCGAGTAGCACGTACTCTGCGCCAGAAACAATCAGGAACCGCCGCCCCAACCATTCGAATGCCACTCGCGCGGCGAGATAAGCGCCCGCGACGAGAATCACCAGCGTCAGCGCGGGGCTCAAACTAAGCTCCTCAAACGAAGCTCATGTGACGAGTCACACGGAACTCACGTGCCGCTCCCTTGGGCCAGCGCAACCAACATCCAATCACTTCAGGCAGCAACGGTCGCTACCGGCACCGCGGCCGGGGTTCCTCGCACAACACCCTCCACCACGCGCTCGGGATCGAAGTAGTCGCGTGCGAGTTGTAAAATGTCCTGCGCTGTTACGGCCTGTACCCAGAAATGGAACTGCTCCAGCTCGTGCAGTCCGGTGCCGAACAGCCACGCGTCGACGATGTCGCCGAGCACCGCGCCACCGCGCTCCTGCCGGATGTCGTGCATTCCCTGGAGGTATCGCTTGGCTCGCGCCAGCTCATCTTCCGTCACTGGCTCGCGCCGCAGTGCATCGAATTCGGAGAGGAGACCGGCGCGCGCCTCCTCCTCTCTCGCCGGCGACGTCGCGATATATGCCACGAACATTCCGGCCAGCCGATGCTCCGAGCTGAAAGCATGTACTGTATACGCGAGTGACCTACGGTCGCGCAGCTCCTCGAAGAAGCGCCCACCGAGCCCACTCGCGATTGACGCCAACACGTGTCCCGTGAATCGATCCGGATTGTCTCGCGCCGGTGCCGGGAACGCAATCGCAAGTGCGCTCTGTGTCTTGTCTCGCTCCGCGCGCCGCTCGCGCGTCTCTTCCGGCCATGCTGGAACGGCCAGTCTTGATCGCTCAGCGAATGCGAGCGAGCTGAACCGTGACGCGACAATGTCCGCAACTTCGTCCGGCTCGACATCGCCGGTAACGGCGATAACAAACGGCGCGCGCAACATCTCCGTGCGATACCATTCGCGCACGTCGTCGATCGTTATCGCGTGAAGTGACGCCTCGGTGCCGCCCGCCGGAATCGCGTACGGGTGGCCTGCGTATGCCGCTTCCTGCACCATCCGCATGGGATAGCGGTACATGTCATCATGAAGCTGCGCCAGATCTGCCAGAAGCGCCGCTCGCTCACTCTCCAGTGCGTCCGCCGGTACCGTGGCGTTCTGAACCACGTCGGACAGGAGCTCGAGCGCGGGCTCTACATTGTGCCGCGGTACGGACAGCGACCACCCGAAGCTCTCAGACCCTACCGACGCGCCGATGCTCCCACCCAAAAGCTCCGACGCTTCAGCGATCTGCAAGGAAGTACGCAGAGCGGTAGCACGAGACGCGGTACGCGCGGCCAACGCGGTAATTCCGGCGTGCTCCGGAGGCTCGTACGCGGAACCTGCCGCGGCATACACGCCCATGTGTGTGATAGCGGCACCCACTCTCGTGCGGATCAGCACCGGAATGCCAGCACGCGTGCGATATACACGCACCCCGCTCTCCTCGCGCTCGAACGTCGCTGTTTCGGGAGACGCCTTGGACGAAACATCAATGCGCGGAGGTGACGTCAGTGGAGCCGGTGCCTCGGCGCTGAGCAACTGCACAAAGTCCGCTGGCGTGGAGGCTAGCTCCGGCGCAGTCTCCGGCCGGTACACCACCGCCGCGGCGCCATCTTCGCTCAGGTATCGCTGCGCCACGTCAGTAACGGCCGATGCGTCGAGCGCAGTGAACGCGTTGTAGTATTTCTCACCCATCTGCCAGCCGCCCATCGATTCCCATTCAGCGAGATAGGACGCCTGACCCTCGACTGTCTCTAGCCGTCGCGCCCAGCGCGAGGCAAATAATCGCTGCGCACGATCCACCTCGTCCGCGTCGACATCACCGTCACGAACGGCGGCCACCTGCGCCCACATCGCTCGTGCGGCCTCAGCCGCCCTCTCCGGCTTTGATTCCGCCGACACTACAAAAACACCCACCTCGCTCGGCGCATAGTTATACGCTCCAACAGATCCCGCCAGTTGGCGGTCGCGTACCGCGCGATAAAGACGGGACGCACGCCCGGAGCCTAGAACACTTGCGGTGAGGTCGAGTGCTGGCACATCGGGATGCAGCGCGGATACTGTTCTCCATCCAATCTCCACCTGCGTCTGTTGCACGTCACCGCTCAGCTCCCGGTACCGGAAACCGGGATGCTCCGCTTCACCTGGCCCCACATCGCGCACCGGCATCGCTGAGGGAAGCGCGCCGTATAACTCGTTCACCAGGGCGAGCGTCTCGTCTGGATCCAATGCTCCAGCGACCGAGAGCACCGTGTTGGAAGGCGTGTAGAAGTTGCGGTAGAAGCGCAGCAGCTTGTCGCGCGTAAACGCGCGCAAGTCATCTTCGCGTCCTATGCGCCAGCGCCGGATGCGGTGCGTATCGTGCAGCAGCGCATACAACGTTTCGGTCGTGACGGCGCCAGGGTTGTCTTCCTTGCGGTTCGCTTCCTGAATGATGACTTCCAGCTCGCGCGCCAGCTCGTCGGCGCCGATGACGGAATTTGAGTACGCGTCGGCCTGCACGCGGAGTCCTTCCACAAAGCCGCTCGCTGGCAGCACTGCGTAGTAGCTAGTATGATCGTAGATGGTATGCGCATTCAAGTAGCCGCCGGCCGCCTTGGTTGCTTTGGCGATCTCACCCACACCGAGCCGCTCGGTACCCTTGAAGAACATGTGCTCCAGCACATGCGCGATGCCAACCACATCGTCCGTCTCATCGAAGTAACCTGCTTTCACGTACGTGTTCACGGCTGCCACCGGTGCGGCGTCGTTTCGGTAGACGATGACCGTGAGACCGTTGGGCAGCACTGTGCGCGTCAGGGCGCGCGGATCTATGAAGCTTGGCATAAGTGAATAACTCGGATTACTCGGATTACTCGGATTACTTGGAATTGCAAGTTATACTGGAACGAATTTGCGTCAGGACGCGAGCGGACGACGCTGAATGATGACGAGGCCGAGCACAAGGCAGACCAAACCGTAGCCAACAAGCCCGGCTACATCGTACGTGTTCGGCGCAATCCCATCGAATAGTGCAGTTCGCACTCCGTCCATCAGCTCGGCACGCGGAAGAACGGCGGCCAGCCAGTGGCGCCACCCCGTCGCTTGCTGTGCGTACATGGTGCGTAACAACAGTGCACCGAACCAGATCACCGCCAGCGCAGACCAGTCATACCGAGTTATCGCGGAACAGAGAAAGCCGATGCCTCCGAAGGCGAGATACAATATCAGGAAATAACTCAGTGCACCGCCCACGTGCAAAGGCACACCACTGACCAGGCCGATCAGCAGCAGCAACGCAACCATTGCCAGCAACCCCGCTCCAAACGCCACGTACCGTTGCAGGTAGAATGCCCACACCGGTACCGGTTTGGAAAAATAGAAGCGGTAATACCCGTCAGCGCGATCTCCGGAAACGGATCGCTGGACGGCCAGAAGCACGATCAGAACTCCAAGCGTGGCCGCCGCACCGGCGGACAGCTGGTTGGCGGCCGATTCAATGCGCTCGGGTGCCGCGCCCGCCCGCTGGATTCCGGTGATCATGAAGCGCACGGGAGCACCAACCATCAGCCCGACGACGAACGACAGAATTCCTCGCTGCGTTACGTAATCGGATATTTGCCACAACCCGTACGTAGTAAGATTCGCGCGTGTCGTCACGAGCGCCTCACTAGGATCTCCTCGCTGAGCTACCAACTGCCTGGCGGAACTGCGCCTCCAGCACTGATTCGGCCGGCTTTACACCCGCCATGATGACACCGCGCCCGATCAGCTCCGCAATACCGCGGTTCAACTCCGGTAAATCGTTGACGCGAACCTCGATCTCGCCACGACCGTGATCGAAAGAGACGGGAAACACCGTGCGCACCTCCTCGGCTCCCTCCACGACCGTTAGCCGGTACACAATCGCAGCGGAACTATCGGGGACGTCACCAGTGATGACCACGCGTTGCAGCCGGCCGTGGTCGATGATCGCCACACGGTCAGTCAAACGCTGCAACTCATCCAGATTGTGCGATGCGATGATGACGATAGTGTCTGGTGCCCGCAGCTCAGTCACCACGCCGCGGAAGCGGTGCGTCCACACTGGATCGAGACCGTGCGTTGGCTCGTCGAAGATATAAACCCGCCGAGGGACGAGCGTGGCCTGCGCAAAGCCCAGACGCTGCAGATTCCCCTTCGACAGCGTCTTTATCTTCTTGTGACAGTGCTCTTCCAGACCGAGTCGCTTGATGGCGGTCGCTGCCACCGTGGGCGCATCAGCGTTGCTTGATCCGGACAGCAGGGCATACCGGCGCAGCGCCTTTTCCGCATGCCATCGCGGCGGGATCTGGATCAGCTCTGATAGGTATCCAACTCCGTTACGCTCGACATACCTCCTCGGCGCCAGACCGTCGATCGCGATGTGGCCGACAGTGGGGCGGGTGAAGCCGAGCAACATCGCAATGAGCGTGCTCTTCCCGGCCCCGTTCGGACCAGCAACGCCCAGGATTTCACCATCGTCCACCCTGAGCGAAAAATCCTCGACCGCGGTTATCGCGCGGCCGAGGATCGATCGATAAACTTTCGAGACGCTCTGAAGCTCGATCACCGCGCCGCTGGCGCCGTCGTGGTTGCGGGTGTGGTTACCGGCGGCGGCAGGGCGGTGCAGGATGACCACGTCCCCGGACCGGCGCGGCTGAGCAACCGTTGACCCTGATCGATCAGGTTAAGCCGTAGGAGAGAGCAACCCGCGTATCCCTGTGCTGCCAGATCGCTCGGGTCCAGCTTCACCGCGCGAGCGAAGAACCTGAACGCAAGCTGCGGATCGTTCTGCGACAGCAGGAGGAGGCCCATTTCCCGCTGTGCCAGCTCGTTTGTGGGGTCGAGTCGGATCGCGGTTTCGAGCTCCTGGCGAGCGGTGCTGGGATCACCATCCTGGCGCGCGAATCTGGCAAGGAACACGTGCGGCTTTGACTGTTCCGGATGTTCCCGCGCAATCTTGTTGAACGCGGCCCTGGCCGACTCGTCCCGTCGTGTGCGCAGGAGCTCAGCGGCGGTATCCATTTCCCTGTTGTACGAAGAACCGCCGCTCGTCAGGTATACCGCAAGCCCAATGACGAGCGCGAGCAAGACGAGTCCTCCCGCCAAAAGTGGCGCGAGCGTCCGCCGCTTACGCGTGCGGACAGGCTCGACCATCGGCCGCGCCACTCCTGGTGTAACTCCCGGCGCCACCGGTGGTGCAACGATGGGCGGAACCGCTGCGGGCCCCGGCGCGAAACGCGGAGTAGCGGACTGAGCCGCCGAAGCCGGTGGAACCCTCGGACCGGAGAACGACGATGCCGCCGTCGCTGCAGCCGCACCGACTGGAGCAGCAGCTGCGCCCGCGGTCGAAGGGCCAGCCAGCGCGTCTGTCAGCTCGTTGTAGCCAACGCGCGCGTAACCCACATCAGTGAGCGTCGGCTTGTACCCGACGTCATCGACCCGTGCCCTCGCGTCCCAGAAGCTGGCCAGCGCATTTGCCTGCTCCAGATTGATGGTTCCGCGCTGGCGTAGCTCTCTGACGAGTGCCTGGCCCGATAGCGTCGAGCCGCCGAGCATCGCGCGCATGGCGGATTCGGCGGCGTTCCAGAGATCGAGGATGTCGGCTGCGGCATCCTCGGGACCCCGGATTTGATCGAGGCGCCCGTAGACGCCTCGACCCTCGTTTAATGCTGTCTGCGCAGTGGCCCGGTCGCCCGGCGTCAACGATCTATCCGGAGCAAGCCCGCGTGCGCACTCCCCCGGATGAAGCTCTCGGGATCGCGCCACGGAATCTCGATTCCGGTCATGCCATACCCTCTGCGAGCTTCGGTCGCCATGTACTGTTCCAGTGGGAGTCCAGCTGCCTTCTGATCGCGCATCTGCTGCACGATCTCTTCCCAGGTCCCCTCATAAGTGTGCCCGCCAGTGACTATGCGGTGCCACCCACGCGGCGACTCTGCGTCCGCATCATCGCTCCCGCCTTCCGGCGTTTCAACGAGCGAGTTCAAAAGAGCACCGAACAGCTCCAGTTGACCGCGAGCGACCTGTTGATCGCTCTCAATCATCTTGGCCTCCAGCTCAGCCAGCATCTCATCGATGTCGTCTGGCTCCCCGGCTAGTTCCTGGACCCGCTCTTCCCACGGCTTCAGCTCCGGGTCGCCGTCATCGAGCTTGAAAATGGATTTCTTCAGCTCGATCAGGCGCCAGATACCGAGCTCGTCCCAGTGATCGTCCGGGCTGGACTTGTCCAGGTGGTGAAGTGCCGCCTCATAATCGCCCCGGTCATACAGGATGTTGCCCAGATAGACCCGCGCTTCCACGTGGTCCGGATCCAGCCGCAGCGCCGAACGAAGGGTAACGACGGCCGCCTCGTCCTCGCCCATCCGGTGTTGCGAGTATCCAACACATGACACAGCCTCGGAGCTCTCCGGAGCGTGCTGCACCGCGATCTCGAAGAACTCCCTGGCCTCTGGAATCATGGCCTCCCGGAAGAGAGCGCGGCCGATCTGGAGCATGAGATCAAGATCGTCCGCGTAGCCCAGCTCGAGCGAGCGGTGGAAACAATTCAGCGCAGCATCCCGCTGCCCGAACTTGAGCAGCGTCTCGCCGAGACCGGCCAGAGCATCCTCGTGATCCGGGTCCAGCACGAGCGCTTCTTCAAACGCGCGGCGGGCCCAGGCAAATTCTTCCCGGGCATTGTGCGCGTAGCCCACGCCGATGTGAAGCTCGACGGCGCTGGGATATAGGGTGAGACCTTCCTGAAGTACCGCTAATGCCTGATCGTATTCTCCTTCATTGTAGAGTTGGTGCGCGCGCTCGTCGTATTCTTCGGACGATAGGAAAGGGCTTGGCATCCGGCACACCTCCACTAAATCGGATACACTGGTAACGTATTTTACTCGCCGAACAACGCTTTGTTCAAGAACTTGACAACAGTTGGCAACAAAGCACGGACCGCGCCAGCACAGCTTTGTGGACGTACACCTCCGCGCTCTCACTCCGGAACGTCGTAGCTATTTTGCTTCCGGCGAATGCATGCTATATTGCTAGTCTCGGTCCGGATGCTGAAGTATCACAGCAGCCGGGCCGATCGTGTTTACGGCCCCTCGTGCCGCCGTGTACGCTCACGTAACCACAGCGGCGCGCGCCGCCGCCGCGAAGCGCTCCCACGCACCCGTCGCGAGACACTCGCCGATCGCGGCGATACATGTCTCAAGCTCCTCGTCGCGAGTGTAAAAATGCGGCGCCACACGAATACCGGCGCCCACGCGATAGTCCACGATTACGTCGCGCGCTAGCAGGTACTGCGCGACTTCGTGGCCGTGCGGCACGTCGAACGCGACAGTGCCCCCGCGGCGCTCCGGATCGCGAGGAGCATGCACGCGGTAGCCGCGCTGCTCCGCCGCGCTTACCAACCACGCGGTCTGTCGCATCGATTTGGCTCGCACGGCTTCCATTCCCGCGCTGAGCACGATCTCCGGACCCGAGGTCGCGGCGAATAGTGCCGGAATGGCGGGCGTTCCGGTGAGCCATCGCGCTGCTCCTTCCGCGAACTCCATCTCCTGCTCGAACGCGAACGGCCGAGCATGCGCCTGCCAACCTGTGAGCGCCGGCTCAAGCCTGTCGCGCACACGTGGCGACACGTACAGAAACGCAGCACCCGGGCCGCCACACAGCCACTTGAGCACGCCGCCGGTAAGAAAATCAACGTCTGAGCGCTGTACATCCACTGGAACAATGCCGACGGAGTGGTACGCATCCAACGATACCAGCGCACCCATCCGGTGTGCATGCGCGCAGATTACATCCGCGTCCATGATGAACGCAGACTTGAACAACACGTGCGACACCGAGACCAGCTTGGTGCGCTCGTCGATTGCCGCGAGAAGCCGGTCCTGATCGATGCTCAAGCCATCATCCGATGGAACGACCACAACACGCGCGCCCAGTCGTTTCGCGAGCCCCTCGTACGCATAGCGCACCGACGGAAAATCGAGATCGGTCATCACGATCGTATCGCGCCCAGCACCAAAATCCATCGACGACAGCACCATCGATTGCGCGATCGACACGTTCGGCTGCATCACCACCGAGCCGGCTTCCGCGTTCAGCAGTGGCGCGATAGTGTTGCCGGCGCGCACGGGCATATCCCACCACCCGCTCGCCCACGCGCGCACGCCCAGCTCAGCCCACTCGCGTGCATACTCCGCGAGCCGCTCGGGCACCGTGCGTGGCATCGCGCCCAGTGAGTTGGAAATCAGATAGGTGGTTCGCTCCAGGATGGGAAACTGATCCCGGAGCGACAGCAACTTATGCTCGGAATTACCGTCCACCGAGTGCCTTCTCACGCATGGCACGAAATTCGGCGTCCGCGTTCCACGTGGGGAGCGTGGACGTATTGGCGAGCTCATTGCCAAATCGGTAGGCGATTTCACCGAGCTGCACAGCCCCAGTCAGATCCCAATTCGCTCGATACTCATCGGACGGCTGATGATACCGCTTGGAGACGAAGTCCTCTTCCTCTGTCTTTCCCCATCCGCTCGGCTGGCCAACGTAGTCCGTGCCACTGCCGATCGACACCGAGGGAATTCCAACGCGCGCGAAGGAGAAGTGGTCCGAGCGGTAGAACGAACCGGCTTCAGGATGCGCTTCAGGAGATAGACGCATTCCGTCGCTCTTTACGAGTGCGGTGAGCGCCGGACCGAGCGAGCTCTTCGTCTCGCCCAGGACGGTTAGATCGCGCACCTTACCGCCCACGTTTGCCTCATCGATGTTGATCGCTGCAACGATATCGCGTGACGGAACTGTGGGATGCTCACCGAAATACTGTGACCCCAGAAGGCCCGACTCTTCAGCCGTTACGAACACGAACAGTTGCGATCGCTCTGGCTTCACGGGCGCCGTCGCGGCTGCATGCGCTACCGCGAGAACCGTGGCGACACCGGATGCGTTGTCGTACGCTCCGTTGTAGATGGAGTCGCCATTGACCGCTGGGCCGATGCCAAGGTGGTCCCAATGCGCGCTGTACAGAACGTACTGGTCGCGCAACTTTGCATCGCTCCCAGGTACAACTCCGACAACGTTGTTGGATGTCATGTGCGCGACACTGTTCGCGAACGACATGTCCATTGTGATACCAGTCGGTACGGGCTTGAAGCTCCGCGTATCAGCGTCCTTGGTGAGCTGGGCCAGATCGAGCCCGGCCTGCTTCAGCAGATTCGCGGCGACATCGTGCTGGATCCAGCCACGCACAGCGACTGGTGGTGGCGCATCGGCTGGACGCGGCAGTAAACGATGCTCCTTGGAGTTGGAACCGGTCACGACCTGCCACGGATACCCTGCCTCATACGGCGTATGTACGATGAGCATTCCGGCCGCACCCTGACGTTCGGCTTCCTCGTACTTGTACGTCCACCGTCCGTAATAAGTCATCGCCTTGCCGCCGAACAGCTTGGGCTCTGATTGTGGCGCTGGCGGGTCATTCACAAGCACTAGCAGGATCTTTCCCTTGAGGTCGGTGCCCTTGAGGTCGTCCCATTTGTATTCGGGCGCCTTGGCTCCGTATCCAACGAAGACCAGTTCGCCCTTCGCTTCACTCCTGGGTGTTGCGGAACCGGCCCATACAACAACGTCTTCCGGGAAGCGAAGTGTCGCTGTCGCCTTCCCCGAGGCCGTAACGTTTATTGTCTTGGGGTCGGACGCAACCACGTCGATTGGGACGGGCTGGAAGTAGGATCCATTCACACCCGGCTGGACGCCGTACGACTCCAGCTCCGTCGCGATGTACTGCTCCGCAAGCGAACCGCCGCGTGTCGCTGGCGCCCTCCCTTCGAGCAGATCGGAGGAGAGAAAGCGCAGATGTGCATCAATCTCCCGTCTCAGAATGTTGGGAGCTGGTGCCCGCTGCTGGGCTTGCTGCTGGGGGTGCGGTTGTGCCTGCTGACCCAACACAACGGACGAGATTGCGCTGCCGGCGAGCACCGCCGCTACACTGCGACGCACTATATGCAACATCTGGTTTCCTCGAATGAGGTGAACGGAGTATTGTTGTACCTAGTAACTTATCCGGAGTGACGCCGAGGGACATGCCGCCAGCCAAGCCGCCAACCCAGAGCGCTGGGGGCACAGGCGTCGCCGCGCTGATTGTTCTTCAGCTGGGTGCGCTCGCGGTCGTTCTCGCCGCCACCCCGTCCAAGCCTTTCGAGCTGGACCGGTTCTTCGTACCAAAGGAGCTAGCACTGCATGTGGCTGCGCTCCTCGCCGGACTGCTCTGTCTCTGGCGGCTGCGCAGCATCGAGCTCGATCGGGTGGACATGCTGCTCTTGCTGTACGGAGCGCTGTCATTTCTCTCCGCATTACTCGCCCCAAACCATTGGGTGTCCACTCGCGCCTTTGCGGTCACAGCGTCGGGGCTCGCGATCTACTGGTGCTCGCGTTGGCTCGCGGGCGTGGGACTCAGGCGACCGCTGATGGCCGTAATCGTGTTCGCTACGGTTGCCGGTGCCGGAACGGCGCTGGCCCAAGCATACGGGGTGGAGAGCGACTACTTCACGCTCAGCCGCGCTCCGGGCGGCACGTTCGGCAATCGCAACTTCATGGCGCACCTGTCGGCCATCGGAGCGCCGCTCCTGGCATGGTACGCGGTTACCGCGCGACGGGGAATTGCGGTATTCCTGTGCGCGCTCGGCGCCGCGGTGCTTGCGGCTGGACTGGTGCTGTCTCGCTCGCGCGCCGCGTGGCTCGCACTGCTCGTAGTCGGCGCGCTCGTCATGGTCCCCATGTGGCGCGCGGCGCGCAAGGTTCCGCACGGTGACGCGGGACGCCGGCTCATCCTTCTCAGCGTCTTCGCGGCAGCCGGCGTAGTCGCCGCTCTCGCGCTTCCCAATCGCCTCAACTGGAAGAGCGACTCCCCGTATCTCGACTCGGTGCGCCAGGTCGCGGCCTACAACAGCGGCAGTGGGCGCGGCCGGATTATTCAGTACCGCAACACCCTGCACATGGTCGAGGCCCATCCTGTCCTTGGTGTCGGGCCGGGGAATTGGGGAGTGTACTATCCCAAGTTCGCGTCGCGCAATGATCCGTCGCTCGCGCGCGACGATGGCATGACGGCGAACCCATGGCCCAGCAGCGACTGGGTCGCGCTGGTAGCGGAACGGGGCCTGTTCACCGTACTGGTACTCGTGCTGGCGGTGATCGGTGTCGTCGCCAACGCGTTCCGGGGCGCACGCGGCAGCGCCGCAAACAACCCAGCTGCACGCGACCCGTTTCTCGCCGTCGCGGTCACTGCGACCGCGCTCCTCACCGCGGGCGTCGGGATGTTTGACGCGGTGTTACTGCTAGCGACTCCAACCCTGATCATGTGGGCCGCGTTGGGGGCATTGAGCAACCCGGGACGCGCCCGACGCGAGTGGGCGCTATCTCCCACCGGCAAGCGGCGGCTCGTCGGTTTCGCTGGCGCGTTGCTGCTCCTGTTCGCGGTGCGAAGTGGCGGGCAGACAATCGCGATGACCGTTTTCCAGAGCGGAAACAGCCTGGCCGCGGTGCAGCGCGCATCGCTACTGGATCCCGGGAGTTATCGCATCCAGCTGCGGCTCGCTGAGTTATCTCTCAGTGAACGCGGCTGCGCGGCTGCACGTCCGTACGCCCAGCGTGCCTCGACGATGTTCCCGGCCGCCATAGAGCCAAAGGCGCTGCTGCGGCGCTGCGGCGGGGATACTGCCGACGGTCGTTAAGGGCTGCCGCACGAAAAGAGGTGGAATACCCAAGCTATCAGTCCGGGTGTTCCACCTCATTTCTTGTTCGAGCGAAAGCTATATCGAGCTTACGCTGACCCTAGTCGGGTCCGACCGAACCTACATCGGCCCCATCGATTGCTGGATCGACATGGCCATGTTCAGGTGCGCTTCAAGGGCCGGAATGGATGAGGTGGCCAGATCCTTAACTCTGGAATCCCGAGCCTGGGTGGCGGACGCATTGGCCAGCTCAATTGCGTGCTTGTGGTCATCGATTTCATTGGCCATGTACGCCGCGTCAAAGCCCGGGCCTTTGGGCATGGCACGCAGGCGGGCCAACGCCGCATTGTCCCTGCGGCGCATCTCACGCGTGATGTCGGCGCTATCTGACGAGATGAACTGCGGGTCTGCGGCGAGCGCACGGTCCACGCCCTGCAGCCGCGTGTGATCCGCGATCAACTGCTCGGCAAAGGCTCTTACCTTGGGAGAGGTGGCCTTTTCACGAGCCAGCATGGCGGCCGCGATCTCGTCCGTGTTCACCACGTCCAA
>JBBSHV010000064.1:0-12606 GCA_038232435.1 Gemmatimonadales bacterium
ACTCCCGTCAGGTGCCCGGAATCCGTCACGTGGTTGTATCCCACGTCGGCTGTGACTTCGAGTCCCGGCGCCAGCATCGTCCCGCCGGTCAGTCCCACCCGCGCCACGTGCTCCACCGTGCCGAGCAGGAAGCCCGGCAGGTCGCGGTAGTCGCTCATCGGAGGATAGGGCAAGTGGTAATCGCCCTGCCCCTGACGCCGGAAAGCGCCGTACACGCGCATGGTCGTGTACGGCACCAACGCCAGGTCGACCCCCACACGCGCCTCGTCGTAATCGCTGAACGACTGCCCTAACCCCACGCCGAAGCTGGAATACTGTTCAGCGTACTGCGGCGTGCGGTACGCCAGCCCCGACAGTCGCGTGTACGACGCGAACAACTTCTGATCTCCCCAAAATGGCATCCCTTCGGCCGCGATCGTCGCGCCGTACGACGATGGCTCCTTGCACACAGCGTTGCAGCCCCGGTCGATCTGAACGTCGTCCAGGAACAGCTCAGCGGTGTAGTTCCCCAGCGGGCCGCCGTGATACGCCAGATTTCCGCCCAGGCTCAGGTTGCCGTCAATACGCTCGTTGCGCCAACTCAGTGCGTAGATGTTCACCGGATTGATCATGGCGAGATCATATGAGCGGCCAATCCCGGTGGCCAGGAATCCCTCACTCACGCCAGCCTCGATCCGTTTCCACGAGACGCCGAGCCGATGCGTGTAGAAGTACCGCGCGTAAACACCATCCGGCTCGAAAGCGTCGTCCAGCTTCGCGGCCAGCGCCGCTACGTGCACCCGGTCCGTTCCGGCGCGTATGTACAGGTGGTCGTACGTGTACGGCGCGCTTCCCAGCTGTAGCCCCTGCACCGGGTACGGGCCCCAGTTTCGCGCGATGCGTCCCAAAAACAATTCCGCGTAATTCCATTGCCCACTGACGTACGCGTCCTCCGTGCGCCCGGCGATAGCACGGTCCTGCCGTCCCGCGAAATCGGGGTCGTTGTTCAATCGATTATCGATGATCGGGTGCACCAGCGCAGCGACCGGACCCGCAACCATCGCGAACCGCGCGCCCACGCCGCCGGTCACGTTGTTGCGCGCGTCGGCCTGCATGAGATTGCGCTCGCCGGAGCTCTGCGCTGTCGCGAACACGTCGGCGTTCACGATAAATCGAGGGTCGTCCAGAGCCGTGGCCGCTCCGGTCCCACCTGGTCCCACGGCGTAGCGCTGCAACGCCGTCCGTAGCGCGATCGCGTAGGACCGAACTACCGCCGATTGCGAGTGCGCCAGCGTGGAATCAGCGCCCGCGCCAAGGACAGCAGCGTTGTATGGCCGTTCGAGCAGAGATAGGCCACGTAGCTCCCCACGGGCGAGAAGCGCGTCCACGTATCGGTACGCGATGTCGTCCAGCGGCACGTACAGCGATCCCTGCGCCCGCGCCGCCGTCGGCACGCAAGCAGCAACGACGAGCGCGACGACGAGCCTGACGACGCTTGACGCGCGCACTACCGCGTTCCGGATTCTCAATTGACCGAATGCTGAGTGTGATGTGCAGCGTGGTATGCGTCGTACGCGTCGATCACTTCGTCCGTGCTCACCGTCGCCGCACCCAGCTTCCCGACTTCCACTCCGGCCGCGAAGTTTGCAACCACCGCTGCCTCGGCGGCGCTCGCGCCAGCGGCGAGCATGGTCGCCAGGTACGCCGTTACCGTGTCGCCCGCGCCAACCACATCGTACACCTCGCGAGCCGTTGTGGGGATCCGCCCTACCTCACCGTCGGCCGACACCAGCACCATGCCGTGCTCCCCCAGGGTGAGCAGCAGGTGCTGTACTCCGAGCTTGGTACAGGTTGCCGGTAGCGCCTCGGGTGCGTCTAGATCGACAGAAGCGCCCAAGGCCGCCTCCAGCTCGCGCCGGTTCGGCTTGAAAACCGAAGCTCCACTGAACTCGAAGAAATTCCGAAACTTGGGATCAACGACAATTGGAATTGCCCTGGCCCGCGCCGCGCTGATCGCGGCACGGATCACGGCCGGCGCCAGTGTCCCCTTGTTGTAGTCCTCCAGCACCAGCGCGTCCGCGTATTGAACAGCCTTTGTAACCGCATCCTTGAGGGCACCGATATCCCTTCCATCCAGATCGGCGTCTTCCTCCTCATCCACCCGTACGAGCTGCTGCGCCCTCGCGACGATCCGAGTCTTGGTGGTAGTGGGCCGAGCGGTGCGGACCACTCCCTGGACCGAAGCCCCGGCCCCGGTAAGCATCCCTTCGAGCTGCTCGCCCGCCGCGTCCATACCCACCGCGCACACCATGCTGCAGCGCGCGCCCAGCCCGAGGACGTTGTTGGCGACGTTGGCCGCCCCGCCCAGGGCGTGGCGTCTCTCACGCACGCGCACCACCGGCACGGGAGCCTCCGGCGAGATCCGATCCACGTCGCCGCGCAGGTAAACGTCCAGCATCGCATCACCCATAACAGCCACGTGGTATCTTTTGGCCGATTGCAGCAGCGCGATGAGCCGATCGCGCGTTATCGTCTCGATCATGGCTACGAAGCTAGCCACGATGAAAGGGGCGGGCAAAGGACCCTCGGGCAACCCGCTCCCGGTCCTCGGCATACCCCTTGCCCCTCAGTCAGAACCGGATGGCCATTCTTCAACGACTAAATGCCGCCGCCAAGGACAAGATCTTCTCGCTCCAGGAGGCCTTCTTCCTTGCATGGAACGCCATCAGGTTCATCTTCGTGCGGCCGTTCTATCGCGAGGACATGATCCAACAGATGGACGCGATCGGCGTGCAATCGCTCGGAATCGTCGTCCTCACCGGCTTCTTCACCGGCATGGTGCTGGCGCTGCAATCGGCTGTCCAGATGGCGCGCTTCGGCGCGACAACCTACGTCGGCAGTCTCGTTTCCGCTTCCATGATCCGCGAGCTCGGCCCCGTGCTCGCCGGACTAATGGTGGCCGGACGCGTTGGCTCGGGAATCGCCGCGCAACTTGGCTCCATGCGCGTGACTGAGCAGATAGACGCGCTTAACGTGATGGGCACCGACCCCATCAAGAAGCTCGTCACGCCGCGGTTGGTCGCGGCCCTGATTATGCTCCCGCTACTTACGGTCATCAATGACGTGGCGGGAATGTTTGGCGGCAGCGTCATCGCAAAGTTTTACATCAAGCTCCCCACAAGCGTGTATTGGGGCACGGTTTGGGACCAGATCTCCAGCGGCGGCTTTCTCTTCCGCATCGTTCCCAATGACTTCGTTCATGGGCTTTTCAAGCCGTTTGTCTTCGGCGGAATTATTGCGCTCACAGCCTGCCACTTCGGACTGCGCACCACAGGCGGCACCGAAGGCGTCGGGGTTGCGACCACGCGCACCGTCGTGACATCCAGCATTCTCATCCTGGTGGTCGATTACTTCATCACGCAGGTGCTTCTCGCCCTGCTCCCGAGATGAGCAAAGACCTGAGCGACGATCCCACCGACGGTCCCACGGACGGTCCCATCGACGATGAGCGTAGAGCCACCGACCGGCGCACCAGCGACCGTGTGCCGGACGAGGTACACGCCGAACGCGTAAGGGCTGCCATCCGCAAGGAGATCCGGGCCGACGAGCGCGCGGATGCCGCCACCACTACGGCTACGGCGGAGCCCAAGGCGGTCATCGAGTTGAACGATGTCTCGCTCGCATTCGACCGTCCTATTCTGGAGAACGTGTCCTTCACCGCGCGTGAGGGTGAGACCATCGCCGTGGTCGGTGAATCGGGGACCGGCAAGTCCACCATCCTCAAGCTCATCCTCAGGCTGCTCGTCGCCGACAAGGGCCAGGTCTGCATCGATGGACGCGACATCAGCGGCCTGTCGTTCAATGAGGCGCTCGAGATCCGGCAACACGTGGGGATGGTCTTCCAGGGCGCGGCGCTGTTCGACTCGCTCACCGTTTTCGAGAACGTCGCGTATCCGCTGCGCGAGCACACTGACCTGGAAGAGGACCAGATCGTCGAGCGCGCGCGACAGAAACTGGAGTTCGTCGATCTGGATCCAGATCAGATCATGACGCTGTCGCCCGCCGAGCTGTCGGGCGGAATGAAAAAACGCGTCGGCGTCGCGCGTGGACTCGCCGCCAATCCGCAGATCATGCTGTACGACGAGCCCACGTCGGGGCTGGACCCGCTCACAACCGGCACCATAACGAACCTCATAATGAAGCTGCAACATGAGCTGAGCGTCACCAGCGTCGTCGTAACGCACGACATTCGCTCCGCGTTCCGTATGGCGAGCAAGATCGCGCTGCTGCACGATCGGCACATCTCTTTCTTGGGGACGCCAGAGGAAATGTCCGCGTCAGAAGACGAATACATCAAGACATTCCTCGGAGGCTTCTAGAATGAGACGCTCCGAGCTCATCACAAAAGACGCGCTCCGTGTGGGCGTGCTCGCCATCATTGCGCTCGCCGTGCTCGCGTACGCGGTCTTGAAGCTGGGTAGGGCGGCGCGGTTGTTCACGACGCGGTACACGCTGGTGTCATTCGTCCAGAACGCGGCCGGCTTGCGCGAGGGCGGTCAGGTTACCGTCGCCGGCCAGCTCGCCGGGTCCATCACCAAGATCGAGTTTCTTCCGGTCGACGTGGACACCATGCGCAATCTGCGAATTACCGTGCAGCTCGACACCAAGCTGCAGCCACAGGTCCGCAAGGATTCGCGCGTCGTCCTACGCAATCAGGGTTTGCTGGGCGACCGCTACTTCGATATCACGCCGGGCACACCGCGCTTCGCGGTGATGCAGCAGGGAGACACGCTCCTGCTCGGCAACTCGGTGGATTACGAGATGCTGGTCCAGCGCGCTTCGGCCGCGCTAACGGACGTCGTGGGATTGACCCACGACCTGCGCTCGCTCACGCAGTCGCTGGTCAAGGGCGAGGGGACGATGGGGCAACTGCTCACCAATCGTGACCTGTACGACCGGCTCAATGGTACCCTTTCGGCAACCAGCACACTGCTTGCGCGGCTACAGAATCCGAAGGGAAGTATCGGCCGCCTGCTGGACGACCCGCAACTGTACGTCAACGTGACGCAGATGATCGGCCAGGTCGATACACTCGTGACGCGCATCAACTCGGGCCAGGGCACTGCGGGCAAGCTGCTACAGGATGACTCGCTCTACACCAACCTGGTCGGCGTCACGGCGCGCGCGGATTCGCTCGTTTCGGTCATGACGCACGGCAATGGAACGGCTTCCAAGATCTTCACCGACAGCCAGCTATACGATCGGTTGGTGGAATCGGTGCGCCACCTCAACGAAGTTCTGGTTGACGTGAAGAAGAATCCCAAGAAGTACACCAAGGGAGCCATCAGCGTATTTTAAGGGGTGATCCCCGAGTACAACCTTGATGTCATAGTCACGCGTGGCGGCGCGGTGGAATCGGTCCACCGCGTCTCCGCGGCGATCTACGCCGACGACGCGCTGATCGGCCAGGCGCGCGATGCTCACGCGGTGACTTACTGGCGTTCCAGCTGCAAGCCGTTCCAGGTGATGCCGTTCGTGCGTGCCGGCCAGTTTGATGAGGTCGGCTGGGGCGTCGATCAGCTCGCGCTGGCATCCGCTTCACACGGCGGCGAGCCCGAGCACGTGGCCCTGGTCAAACGAATGCTGGGCGATATCGGGATGGAAGAGGGAGACCTCGCCTGCGGTGTTTCGGAGCCGCTCTCCGGTCGTGGCATACGCGTGCTGAGAGAATGCGGCTGCCGTCCTTCCAGGCTGCACCACAACTGCTCGGGCAAGCACGCCGCAATGCTGGCGCGCGCCTACACGTCCGGCTGGCCCAGCGCTGGCTACTACCTGCTGGAACACCCCGTTCAACAATCCATCGTGGAAGAGATCGAACGGTGGACGGGTGCCGGCCGGGACCAGATGGAACTCGCTGTCGATGGTTGTGGCGTCGTTGTCTTCGGACTCCCGCTCGACGCGATGGCCCGTGCGTATGCCCGCCTGGCGGACGCCGTGCGCCACGGGGATGAGGTCCCGCGCCGCGTGGCTGAGGCGATGATGTCCAATCCGTTCCTGGTCGGCGGAACGGATCGCTTCGACACGGTGCTGATGGAAGATGCCCCCGGAATTCTCTGCAAGGTCGGCGCTGAAGGGGTTCACTCCGCCGCGATAATCGAGGCCGGAATTGGGATCGCCCTGAAGGTCGAGGATGGCGCCGCCCGCGCTCAGTTCCCGGCGCTCCTCACGCTCCTGGAGCAGCTTGGCGCCCTCCCCGACCCGATCCCTCCGCGCCTGGCCGAACTGATGCGCAAACCAGTCTGGGACAGCAGGCACGAAGCGGTCGGGGAGATCGTCGTGCGCGCGTCGATCTGATTGCACTGGCCGGCGGGCGCTTCGGCGCTGAGCGCGGCGGGTGCTATTCTACAGTGTATGAAGTCTGATCTAAGGAGGGGATAGTCGTGTTCATTGACAAGGTGATCGTTCATGTGGCCGCGGGCACCGGTGGCTCGGGCGCGACAGCGTTCCGCCGCGAGTACCGCGTTCCGCTCGGCGGCCCCAGCGGCGGCGACGGTGGCCGCGGCGGCGACGTGATCGTCCGCGGCGACTCCAATCTCACAACGTTGCTGGATTACACATATCGCGACAGCTGGACGGCTGAGCGAGGGGACCACGGGATGGGGTCCAACATGTCCGGTCGTGGAGGCAAGAACGTTGTGCTTCCCGTCCCGCCCGGAACTATCGTGCGCGACGCAAAGACCGGCGAGATCCTGGCCGATGTGCTGGAGAGCGGGCAGCAATTCACAATTGCGCAGGGTGGTCGTGGCGGGAAGGGAAATGCCTTCTTTGTCACACCCACTCATCAGGCACCGCGCGAGTGGCAGCCCGGTGAGGAGGGCGAGGTGCGCGAGATCGAGCTTGAGCTCAAGCTCATCGCCGACATCGGACTCGTCGGTCAGCCGAACGCCGGGAAATCCACGCTGCTGTCCGTGATTTCCGCCGCGCGGCCCAAAATCGCCGACTATCCGTTCACTACCCTGGCTCCCAATCTGGGAGTGGTGCAGCTCAGCGATCACCGCAGCTTTGTGGTTGCCGATATCCCCGGGATTATCGAAGGCGCGCACGAAGGCAAGGGGCTCGGGCTGCAATTTCTGCGGCACATCGAGCGCACCCGTGTTCTGGCGTTGCTCATTCCGATCGACGCCATGGACTGGCAGGCGGAGTACGATCAATTGCGGGCGGAGGTGGCTGCGTACAGCAGTGAGCTAGCCGCCAAGCCTCATTGCGTTGTGTTCACGAAATTGGACTTGCTGGGCGAGCAGTACGCTCCGCCGATAGAAGCGCCGGGCGTATTTGGCGTGTTCTCCATCAGCGCGGCGAATAGAGAAGGACTGGACCTGCTGCTCGCGGCGTGGTGGACCGAGCTGCTTCGCCTCAAGGGTGAGGTAGCTCTTCCAGAAGTCGCCGACGTCGCGCTGCCGTAGCCGCCGTCAGTTTCCCAGTTGTTCCTGAGATCGTGAGCGACATCGTGCACCCGACGCATTCGGTCGTGCGGCCCGGCTCGCCGGAGTGGCCGGCCGCGCTCATCAATATCGCGTCACCGCCGAAGTCGCTGTACTACGCAGGCGATGTCGGCGTAATCGCGAAACCGTGCGTCGCGATCGTTGGCACGCGCCACCCCACCCGGTACGGCGAGCGCGTCGCCAGCGAGATAGCGTCCGCTCTCGCCGGCGCCGGCGCTTGCATCGTGAGCGGGTTCGCTTACGGCATCGATGCGTGCGCCCACCGTGCGGCGCTTGCCGCGGGCGGTGCCACCGCCGCCGTACTTGGCGCGGGCATCGACCAGGTGTATCCGCTCGGGCATCGCCGGCTGTATGACGAAATTGCTGATCGTGGGCTCGTGCTGTCGGAGTTTGCGCCCGGTGTTGCCGTGTTCAAAGGGTGCTTCCCGCGCCGAAACAGGATCATCGCCGGCCTGTCCCAACTCACCATCGTGGTCGAGGCCGGTACCAAGAGCGGCGCGCTCATCACGGCCAACTACGCACTCGATTTCGATCGTAAAGTCGCCGCGGTCCCGGGGCCCATCGACTCTCCCCAGAGCGCGGGGAGCAACCTGCTGCTTCGAGATGGCGCCCACGTGATCACGAGTGTGGACGATGCGCTGGCACTGCTCGACCTGAACGGCGGCGACAGTCTTCGTGCGCCTCTGCAACTGGGCGACGACGAGGCGACCGTCTGGGATATTGTCGCCGGATCGGCAAGCAGCAGTACCGACGATCTGGTGGCGCGAACGGGGCTCGCGCCCGATCGCTGTCTCGTTGCGGTCACCAACCTGGAGATTGAGGGCCTCGTGTTCTGTTCTCCAGCGGGCGAGATAAGGCGGCGCTAGCATGACGCCACCTTCCATCCTCACATCTCCGGAGCCGGTCTCCGTCGCGGCTGAGCGTGATATCCAACCCATTGCCGCACATCATCTGTACATACACGTTCCCTTCTGCGCGCGACGTTGCGCCTACTGCGACTTTTCCATTGCGGTGCGCAACGTCGTTCCGGTCGAGCGATACATCGCGGCGCTCGCGACTGAGGTGGATAGCTACGATACATCGCTGTGGCAGCTCGACACGCTGTACCTGGGAGGCGGCACTCCGTCCCGTCTCGGCGGCCGCGGTGTGGCAGAGGTGATCTCGATGGTCCGAGCGCGCGTCACGGTTGCCGATACCGCTGAGATAACGATCGAGGCTAACCCGGACGACTTGACGGTCGAGTCCGCGGCCGCCTGGCATCGCGCCGGTGTCAATCGCGTTTCGCTGGGCGTGCAGTCGTTTGATGAGGACGTACTCCGGTGGATGCACCGCGTCCATTCCGCCGGTCAGATCAGTCGCGCCGTGCAAATGCTCCGCGGCGCCGGCATCGCCAACGTGTCAATTGACCTGATCTTCGCCCTCCCGCCCGAGATCAAACGCGACTGGAGCGCTGACCTTGATCGCGCGCTCGCTCTCGAGCCGCAGCACGTCTCGCTGTACGGGCTGACCGTTGAGGCGCACACCCCGCTGGCCCGCTGGCGCGAGCGCGGCGCGATCTCCGAGGCGCCCGAGGAAAGCTACGAAACCGAGTTTCTGCTGGCGCACGACCGCCTCGGTGCCGCCGGCCTGGATCACTACGAAGTTTCCAACTTTGGGCGGCCCGGCTCCCGCTCGCGCCACAACTCCGCCTACTGGTCCGGTGTACCTTACATAGGGCTGGGGCCGTCGGCGCACGGCTTCGACCTCCGAACCCGCCAGTGGAACGTTGCCGCGTACGCCGAATGGGAGCGGCGGTTGGCCTCCGGTCAGTCCGCCATCGAGGGGTTCGAAATCCTGACCGAGGAGAACAGGGCGGCCGAACGGGTGTACTTAGGGCTACGCACAGACGCCGGACTCGTCGCGACTGATGCGGAACTTGCTCTCATTCGTCCCTGGGTGGCTCAAGGATGGGCCGAAACGCGTACCGGAACGATTGTTCTGACACCCTTGGGGTTGCTCCGGTTGGATGCGTTGGCCACATTCTTGACGCATGCCGGAAGTCATTGATACTATTGAACTTATGCCACTTGCGGAGCTGACCGACCGTGAGCGTAAGGTGCTCGAGGCGGTAATCCAAACTTACGTCTCCACCGCCCAGCCGGCCGGCTCGCGCCAGTTGGCAAAGCGGTTCGGGCTCGGGGTGTCCGCGGCTACAATCCGCAACACGATGAGCGACCTGGAGGACAAGGGATACCTGTTTCATCCGCATACATCGGCCGGGCGCGTCCCGACAGACGTGGCGTATCGGGCGTACGTCAATTCGATTCTCCCGGCGCCGCGTTTTTCAGCGCAGGAGCGCGAGGCGTTGGAGCAGCAGATCGCCAGTGGCGGCTCTGCGGTGGAGGCCATTCTCCGGCGCGCTGCCCAGAGCTTGGGCGTGATCACGCAGGAGCTCGGGGTCGCTCTCGGACCCCGCTTCGATGATAGCCGCCTCGAGCGCCTGGAGCTCGTCCGCCTCTCGTCGGACCGGCTCCTTGTGGTGCTCTCAGTTCATGGCGGCGGCGTTCGCACCATCTACGTTGACGCTCGGGGCGAAGTTGCTGACCGCGCGCTGGCCGAGGTGACCCGCGTGATCAATGAGCGGCTGAGCGGCCTCACGCTGCGCGAGGTGCGCGGCACCCTCGCGCACCGACTTCGCGACAGCGTTCCAGGCACCGAGGAGTTGATCAATATCTTCGTCGAGGAAGGGGAGCAGCTATTCGATCCCGGTCTCGATTCCGGCGAGGAAGTGGTGCTCGGGCAGGCCTCCGTGCTGGCCGAACAGCCCGAGTTCGCCAGCGCCGACAGCATGCGGCGGCTTGTCGCACTGACGGAGACGCGCCATTATCTGGCAGAGGTTCTGCGCAAGCGGAGCGATGCTTCCGGCGTCAGCATCACCATCGGCAACGAGCATGATGATCCCGCGCTGGAGCACTTCACCCTCGTAACGGCACAGTATCACGTTGGATCGCTCAACGGTGTGATCGGGGTCATGGGACCCACGCGCATGCCGTACGACAAGATCATTTCCCTTGTCACGCACACTTCGCAGCTCCTCACCGAGCTGCTGGACTAACGCTTCAGGCACCAATCACGCACCGATGGCAGACTACTACGTAACTCTCGCGGTCGCGCGCAACGCCTCCGATGATGACATAAAGAAGGCATACCGCAAGCTCGCGATGCAGTATCATCCTGACCGAAATAGTGGGTCGAGCGAGTCCGAGGAAAAGTTCAAGGAGATCACCGAGGCGTATGACGTGCTGCGCGATCCCAATAAGCGCGCGGCGTACGACCGTTACGGCGAGGCCGGGCTCCGCGGCGGCGACTTTGGCGGGTTCCACCACGTGGATCTATCCGAAGCGCTCAACATCTTCATGCGCGACCTCGGTGGCATGGGCGGATTGGGCGAGATGTTCGGCGGCCGGCGCGGCAGCGCGGCCGACACGCGCACGGGGTCAGACATCCGGGTGACGCTGCCGCTGTCGTTGAGCGAAGTGGCGACGGGCGCCGACAAGATCGTCACGATCAAGCTGCTAAACCCGTGTGATCGGTGCAGCGGGTCCGGCGCCGAGCCGGGGACCAGCGTCACGACGTGCCCGACATGCAGAGGGAGCGGCGAAGTGCGGCGCGCGCAGCAGTCCTTTTTCGGACCGGTGGTGAGCGTCTCGGTGTGCCCCACGTGCGCGGGCGACGGAAAGGTCGTTGCCTCTCCGTGCAAGAAGTGTCGCGGTGAAGGTCGCGTGCGCTCCGAAGAGCAGGTCACGATCAAGGTCCCGCCCGGCGTGGCGACCGGGCAGTACATGAACCTTCGCGGCGTGGGCAACGCGGGGCCACGCGGCGGCCCGCGCGGCGACATCCTCGTCGTGTTCGAGGTGGACGAGGACGAGCGGTTTGAGCGCGACGGCGAAGATCTGCTGACCGAGGTTATGGTCACCTATTCCCAACTGGCGCTCGGCGACGACGTTCAGGTTCCGACCGTGACGAGCAGCGTGAATCTACGGGTCCCCGCTGGAACGCAAAGTGGTCAGGTGATGCACCTGCGCGGCCGTGGTCTGCCGCGCGTGAACGCATCCGGTACGGGCGACCTTCACGTGAGGCTCCAGCTGTGGACTCCTGAAGTGCTAACCGACGAGGAATCGGCGCTGCTGCGCAGGCTTCACGAGATCCGCCCCATCGCGCCGGCCAAGCGCGAGGGCGGATTATGGTCCAAGATCAAGGAATCGCTCGGCGCGTGACGGCACCCTGGCGCTCGGTCCGCGTTGATAGCTGCGCCGAGCGCGAGGCAGTGATCGCGACGCTATTTGACCAAGGATCGCAGGGGATTCAGGAAGACGCGGATGCCATCGTCACGCACTTTCCTCCGGACACTGATACGGATGCGATAGTTGCGGCCGTGAAGGCTGTAGACTCGAGCGCGGAGATCGCCGTCAGCGACGCGCCTCCGGTGAGCTGGGACGAATGGCGCGCCGATGTCGGTGCGCATCAAGTTGGAGCATTGGTGGTAGCACCGCCGTGGCTTGCCGAGCATTTCGATCCGGCCATGACGATCGTGATCGACCCCGCAATGGCGTTCGGCACGGGTGAGCACCCCACCACGCGCGGCGTCATGCGGCTAATGCAACACGTGATTCGCGCCGGTGACACCGTTGCCGATCTGGGCGCCGGGAGCGCTGTGCTTTCCATCGCCGCCGCGCGACTTGGTGCCGCGCGCATCGCCGCCATCGAGCTCGATGCGGATGCGGTTGCGACGGCTGAAGAAAACATCGCGCGCAACGGAGTTGAAACCGTCGTGCGCTTTCTCCAGGGCGACGCGATCGTGTTGCTCGCGCTCGTCGCTCCCGTACGCGTTGTGCTCGCCAACATCGTCTCGTCCGTGCTCGCGGAGCTGATGCCGGTCACCGCGTCGGCGCTCACCCCGGATGGTGAAGCGATTCTCAGCGGCATGCTAGTCGAGGAGCGCGACATGATGCTGGCGCTGTTTTCGCGTGGCGGCTGGCGCGTTACAGCTGAGGATATTGAAGGGGATTGGTGGAGTGTCGCGCTGCGACGAGCTGATTTCCAGTAGAGTGCCCGCTCTCGGTGTTACCGACTACGTCGTGACTGA
>JBBSHV010000065.1:0-12520 GCA_038232435.1 Gemmatimonadales bacterium
CCTCGAAGAGGAGAAGCGCAACATGGCTCATAGGTCCGGTAGTCGCCCCTGCAACCCTGGCGCTATCACCGAACAGGAAACCCAAGCCATGTGTGCAATTTCAACCGCCGACTCTGTGCAATCTCACCCCGCCGCTAACACTCCTCGATCTGACGAAGAATATACGTCCGTAACGTTTCCGAAGCGTCCGGCGACGCCTTGACCTATCGTTCTTTTTGGATCGCCAATGATGCCTTCGAGCGCAGCCTGGTCGGAGGCGTTCATGGCATCAACACCTCCCCCAGGGTGTTCAAATGAGCTTCCCTCGCGTCCCGCATGCTTTGTCCGGGTACGTACCGTTATCTGCTGGGCCAGGATGCGCGTGGCTATTGTAGATCGGCAGCGTGCGCGCCTTGTTCATCGTGCGGATAGTTGGTAGCGCGTGCATCAGCTTCAGGTCGCCGCACTCATACGCTGCGTATTCTAGATTGCTGGGGTAGAAAGTCCCGCACACATCTGCTGGGCTTCGCGTCAAAAGAGTTCGGCAGGTACGGCGCATCGCATGCGTACAGGTAATAACGCGCGATCTACACGTCGGGTCTTTGCTCTCTCAGACGCAGTAGAATCGTCCGTGCTCTACTGGTGCGTAGATGCACAAGACTTGGCTTTGCCTGTGAGTAGTTCCCCTGTGAGAAGATGTGCACGATTGAGATCATGTCCGTCCTCAAGAAATCACGCAGCTCACCGACTAGCGAGTCTGCGTCTGTAGTCGAGAGGCTGGGCGGCTCTTTCCCGAGATATTGCGATACCGTTGACCAATCGAACCACTCAAACGGGTCCGCAGCAGAGCCGAAAAGACCTCGTAGTGTTGCTTATCACGGAGCACCTGGATTTTTAGGTTGCCGGCTCGGAGATCAACGCCTTGCCCCATCCCACGCGGACTCCCGTACTGGCTGATGATTCTCAATCCAGTCTCCTCCAATCCTGGCAGGAGCTCTGATTCAATCATATTTCGAAGATCCTTCATATCAGCCGCTCCGACTCCCAAGCAAACGCACACCAGCTTCCTCGTTGTCTACGTATGTGACTGTGCGGTCTCGTAACACCAATTAACTCAGAACCGAGCAACGAACCGATATGGTCCGTTGCTCGGTTCTGGCTGCCTATTTAACGAGCCGGGTGCGAGCGTTCACCGGAAGGGCATAGACAAATGCCTTGTTGTCTGGTGCACCAAGCTACCACCGGCAGCAATTCGTCTACTCCGCGCGTGTCAACCAACTCCGCTCACGTACGGTGCGTCTGTCGCAGACTGCCCACGAACCCTCCTTCCACGTGTCCTGTGCTCACATCGACGCGGAAAGGAACCGCTGGGGATGTGTCGTCGCCCGCTGCGATGCCGTCGATGTACTCGGAGGTGATTCGAGAAAGACTAATCCCGTCCAGTGAGACACCCTCGGCTAACCACCCCATGCCGCGCTCGTCGTAAGCAGCTATGTTCGAGTAGTCTGAAAGGATAAGCATGTCGCGACCCGGGATACGGTCAACTTGGACAATCGGCTTCGCACGTACGACCACATACTTCTGGAGTGCTGCGACGGGGACGATGTAACCTGCGCCCTTGGCTATCATACACAAATGATCCGGCGACGGGCCACAGTACGCCTGCGCAAGCGCAGCATCACCATCTTGGAACACTCCGTACCAACTACCATCATTGTGGAGAACCACTTTGACTAACGGACCTTGAACTTCTGATGATTGCCCAGGCTGGCGAAATTCATGTATGGTCTGCCCAGCCGAGGGTAGAAATGCGGGAGCGTACTCGTAGGTGGGCATGAACCCGAAGGTCACCAGCGTGGGATTGGACATAGAAGCGTCAGATGTGTTAGTCAGGTCCACGGACGAAAGAGACGATGAGTAAAAAAAGATGCTACCCTGCCCATGCCAGTACCCACCGACTTCGAATATGCCCACGTCAAAGTGCCCTGCGCTGCCTCGGTGGAATCCAAATTCATAGTAGATGACACATCTACATGCCGATGATACGTTCGCTAAATGGTAGTCTTGCAGCGTCTCCGGAATGAGTGCATTGTACTAGAGCGGTCGTGTAGCTTCCGGCCGTTTCTAAACCCGCAGGTCAGACAACTCGACCGCCCCGATCTCTGCAATCTTGACAGATCGCCAGCGCGGCGTCCCGGAGAGGCTTCGGCCCTCGTTGGGCCGCGCCTGCCCGTAAGTCTCGCGAGTTCTGGAGACGTTCAGGCTTCCATCAATCGGTGCGCGATCTCCCGACGAGAGGCCCTTTCGACAGGGAGTATCCGATGACATCGATGACGCAGCCAGCACACGGCACGATAGACACGCATAGCCGCTATCCAGGTAAGCATCACACACGCAAGCGTCCACATGAGCGCACCGAAGAAAATGAGGCCTATGCCCGGGAGTTCCCCGTGCACGTGGGTGTGGACTGCGGGCGCACATTCCACAAGCTCGTCGCCCGAGGTTCTGACAGTAGACGTCGCGCACCGATCACGGTTCCAGTAGGACACGCCGGGTTCGACGCTGCGGACAAATACCTTGCTACCATGTTCCCGGACGTCAGTCGCAATAAGACGCTCGTCGCTTTCGAGTTCGCTGATCACTGTGGGTTTACGTTCGCCAAGTTCTTGCGCGACTGCGGCTATGCGTTGGTCGCGGTGCACTCCGATGTCACCAAGCGTCTCAAAGAGGTCGAGGACAATAGCCCGCAGAAGGATGCAGCGCAGATCTGCAAGCTGATCTCGGCCGGACTCTTCGTCGCTTATCCACGGCTCAGCGAGACCGTTGCTGAGATGCGTATCTTGGCGGCCGAGCGCGTCCGGATAACGCGCGACGAGACACGGATCGTCAATCGCCTGCACTCGGCCCTGGACCTAGCCTCCCCCGAGTTCATGGCGCACTTCGCTGACATCACCTCGCCCACTGTCCAAGCGGTGTTACGCCGCTGGCCGTTACCCGAAGATCTGCTTGCGGCACCTGTGGACGACGTGCTCTCCCTCGTGTACCACGTGTCCAAGAATCACATCAAGGCCGATCGTGTGCTTTCCCTCATCGCGGTAGCTGCGGATACTGTGGCCATACGCGGCGCGGAGTCGGCGAGGCGAAGCGAGATCCTCCGCCTACTCGATCGCTATGACTTGATCCAGCTACAGCTCGCGGAGATCGATACACGCCTCGAAGAACTGGTCGAGAGCCACCCTGGTGCATCAGCACTGACAAGCGTGCCTGGGATCGGTGTGACCTGCGCAGCGACTCTGGTGTCCGAGCTCGGTACGCCTGAAGCGTACGAGTCGCCACGTCAGGTCTTGAAGCTCGCCGGGATGAATCTGGCCCGCGGCACGAGTGGCACTTCAATCCGGGGTCGCGTGAAACAGACCAAGCGCGGGCGACCGCTCCTTCGTCGGCAACTCTTCCTCTTGGCCGGCCGGATGTGCCAGAAAGAGGGGCTGTATCGGGAGTACTATATCAAGCTTCGCAAGCGAAACGGCGAGGCCAAGATCTCGGCCATGTGCGCGGTCGCACGGAAGCTTGGTCCCATGCTCTTGGAACTCATGCAGACGGGTCGGAAATTCGATCGGGAGCTCTGGCTTCGTAATCGACACCAGCAGCTCGCTGCGTAACCAGATGTGAAAGAAGCGGTGTTGATCGGTTGTTGATCAGTTGTTGAGCCGAGCGTAGGAAGGAGAGCCAGACCGTTATTCCAAATCGAGGCTGACGCGTCACGTGCGGGTGCTACCATCCTGCATAGTGACGCCGATGACCTTCGCTCTTATTGCCATCGCTGAAGTGAGGTATTGATCCCGGAGCGCATCGGAGCACCCGAGCGTTTCACGAAGCTCTCTTTTCGGTCTCCTAACCGTCTGTGAAGATGTGTCGCGCCAGGAGTGAGATCGCTGAATATTTCGGCGATCTCCAGAGCGCCAAGGCCGTTTGATCGTTGCGGGAAGGATCCGGATGTACGCTGTTATCTCGGCGCTGTTTGACAAACGTAAGTTGTGTGAGGGGCAGGACAGCGGCTCGCCTGAGCTATCATTCTGTCGGGGGCTTGCGCACGTTCGCACGCACGGCGCGCATAGCAAGAGAAGGTGTCTACGGGCAAACGGGAGAGCGAGCGAGGCTCCGCGATCCGGACAGCGCTGTAGACGCTCGATATAACATAGAGCTAGCTCCTCACGGCCCGGGATGCATCACCATGTGTAACCGCGCATCGCGCACAGAAGGTTGGGGCGCAGGCCCGTCATGCAATTCGCGCTTCGAGCGAGGACATTATACTCGACCGCACCCCATCACCACCCATCACTTCTCGCCCAGGCAACAGGCCCAGCGATCCGGACAGCCCGCGAGGCTCCAATTCACACTCGGCCCACTGCGATGGGCACACACGAAGTGACGGCGATGGACGAGGTCCCGCGATCCGAACCATATAGAAGATTCGAGGATACACACGACCCGTCCGACACTGCCCGTGCTTACTGCGTAGTCTGCCCGGGGTTTGTATGCGTGTACGGCTCCGGCCCTTCCGAGAGCATGGGCTGCAAAGCGCGGAAATCCGCACTCGTGCCGCGTTCCCAAGGAAAGCGTCCCGCTTGGTCAGGCCAGATGCAATGCAGTGCGGGCACTTCTCGGCCATAGTAGCCCAGAGCCGCACCCATGTAGGTAGCTTCGGCCGCCGGAGCTACGAGGCGAAACGCGCACTGATGGCCGATCAGTATTTGATCGGTCGTTTCGTTCTCTGAGAACCGACGCCCGCCCCGCACCGCTTGCGCAATTGTGTTGATGATCTGCTGACGAACGGCTGGCTCTAGCCGAAAGACAATTACCTCCGGATGAGAGAACGTCTTGTAGAGTCCCACCGAGTACGAATAGGCCGGTAGAGTTGCATCACCATCGACGTTTACCACTGCCCATCCGTGCTCTTCGATCTTGCTCGTTACGGGATCAGTTGTATTAGGCATCATATCTTCTCCATGAACAGCAGCGACGCCGGCCGGGTGCCGGCGTCGCTGACTCATCGTCGTTACTTCGGATCGTACCAGCGCGGCTCCCACTGACCAGGAGTGCGCCGGCCCTTGTCCAAGTTACAGGTGCGGCAGGCGTTCACGCCATTATCCGGACTTCCGTTCCCACCATCAGCTCGAGGAACGACGTGCTCACCCTGAGACTGCGTTGGGCCCGCCTTCCGAGTAGTCGTGCTTCCGCAATACGCGCACGGCGCGCCTTCGGAACCTCGCACCGCCTCCTTCCCACCAGGAGTAAAGGGCTTGCCCGCCCGCTCACCACCGCTCTCACCTACGGGATCACCATCTCGGGAAAAGACATCGGCCAGCTTCCCGACAAATCCACCAATTGACGCACCGAGACCTGAACTGGCACCGACGATGAGCGGAGCCCCAGCGGCACATATCCCGCCTGTTACGCCAGCGCACCCTGCAGTAATAGCTATCCCGACACCCGCACCGGCGACACCGCCGTACACGATCCCCAGACCTTCGCAGGGAGGACAGAGCCCAAACGGGTCCGCGTAGTTGACCGGATCTCCGGCCGCGAAGCCCCAGGCGTTCGCCCCACCGGCCAAGCCGATCGGATCGGCCTGAGTGAACTTGCCTGTCTCCGGATCGACGTACCGGTTGCGCTGGTACACCAGGCCGCTGCCGGTCTTCATGCCGCTCTGGAGTGTGCCGAACCAGCCCGTGCGCCCGGTCACGTTAGCGTCGTCCCTGGCATAGAGACCGCTCTCAATCCCCGGCACCGGCACGTCACCGCAGCCATTCATTCGAGGACAGGCTACGACGTCCACCACGCCCCGGTAATTCTCGAATGGGAGCACGGCAAGGGTGCCGAATTTGTAGACCGCCAGCGGTGAATCAAGCCCGGGACCTTGGACGTACATCACCGGTCCGTAGTCGGTGCCACCCCGAGTTTCGGCCTCAGGATTGCCGGCGCTATCGCCACTGACCCGGGTCTCGTACAGCAGTTGATCCCCGTCCCACACCGAGCGGGTCAGCGTGTTCACGCAGCCACCGCGCGGGCGCAGGAGATAGCAGTTGGCGCTGTGATTCATGCGCGCCCACACGCGCCGGCCGAGCGCGTCATAGCGGAAGTGCTCCTCGGCCGTGTACGGATAGTACGGCTGGTGCGTAGCGGTCGTATCGATCTTCTGGTACGTGCGCTCCAGCAGGTTCTCGGCGTTATAATCGTAGTCCCTCGACGTGTAGAGACAGGTAGCCGTGCGGCCACAGCGGGCCGGGAAGCCGGGCGTCTGATTGTCCAGCACATGCCAAGTGCCCTCACCCAGCCGGTTCCCGTCGATGTCGTAGCCGTACTGAGTTGTGTCCGTATAGATGCCGTTCGGGACGCGCACAGCGGCCAGCTTGGTGCTTCCAGCGACATAGTCATACGTCTGCTCTAGACCGTCGGCCGCGTGCGTGTACTGGTTGCCGAGTGCGTCGACGGTGAACTCCTCACTTCCGCCGCCCGTGGTGAGTGACTGGACAACAGGGCCCAGTGGTGAATAGGTGAACGACTCACCAGTCGCATCGAGGACTTTGTCGCGAGCATCGTACACGATCCGCTGCGCACGTTGTGCTTCGTTCGAACGCCCGTAGCCGGACACCTGGTCGAGCGAGAGACGCGAGTCGGCGTCGTAGCTCCAACTCTCGAAGGTGTTGTCCGGAGTCCCGGCCAGACGCGTTCTCTGGCTCGTGCGGCCGGCCAGGTCGTACTGCGTGATGAAGAGATCGCCTCCGGGTCCGGTGATGCGCTCGATGTTGCCGAACACTGGATCGTACGTGTAGCCGACGAGCGTACCGTCGGGATAGAGGAGCGATTGGCGCCGCCCGTCCAGATCATACGAGATGGAATCCGGATAAACGTGGGCACTGAAGCGCTCGGCTAAGGGCACAGTGACATCGGTGACCGCGATCCGTAGCGTGTCCGTCCTGAGTGCGCCACCCGGATAGTATGACCGGCCGATCTGGGCGTAGCGGTTGTCCGCCGTCAGGAGCCGTGAAGCACGATCGTAGGTATATCGGGCAATGTCGGAGTCACCGATCCGCGCAAGCTGACGGTTTAGTGCGTCAAACTGGACGGTCATGGCATTACCACCGTCCCTGCCACCGTTGGTCCGGTTACCCGAGGCGTCGTAGGTGAACGACTTCCTGAGCACTTCGTTCCCCGCGGAGTTGAGCATGACCTCGGACGTCTTCCTGTTCAGGTTGTCGTACGTCATGGTGTGTCTTACCAGGCCGATCTTGCCACGCGGGTCACTCAGGGTGCTTACCGAGTCAATGTTGCCTTCGTGATCGAAATAGTTCCACGTCGTTAGCTTGCTCGCGGCACCCGCCGTCGTCGAGTCGCTCCATCTGACCGATGATGTTTCTCGACCCATGACATCCAACTTGGACTGCGTGAAGGGATGATGTCGGCCCAGCGTGTCGATGGGACTGATGGCGAGTGTGTCGCGTCCGGCGGCATCGCCGTAGAAGTCCGTCTCGTGACCGAGCGGAGTTCGCGAGAAACGAATGTTGCCCAGCGCGTCACGGCCGAGCGTGTGGCTTGCGCCCACGTCAGGGAGCAGCCAACCGGAGAGGAGGTTCGTTGCCGGATCGTAGAAGTACTGTACTTCCCGCGCGGGATCTGTCCCCGGATACTCGAAAGTACGGTTGCCGGTGGCGGGATCGTAGCCGATTGTGACTGTCTCGCCTTCCGGTTGAGTGACACCCGTAACGAGATCGTAGGCCGCATTCCACGTATAACGTGTCGTTGCGTCGCGTCCGTCGCCGAGCGGGTTCATCTGCGTTACCGTCGAGTCGTTCCCGTGGCTGTCGTACGTCGCGCGTGTGACGAAGCCAGTAGGATTGGTCATCTGCGTCACGAGTGCCGGGAAGAGCGTGTCGTCGCGATCCAGGCTCGTCACCCCACCGATTGCATCAATTACATTCGTGGGCTCGCCAAATTTGTCCACCCACACGCGTGTCACGGTCGTATCAGTGCGCGGACCGTTCACCAGAGTGTACACGCTGTCGGGTACAAGTGCTGTCGCTCCCGTGGCCTGCGATTCCGCAGCGCGAATGATCGTTGTGATCGCGGGTGCGCTTCCCATCGAAGCCTGGACTTGGTTAACGGCACCCGCACCGTCGTAGCTGTACGAAACCTGATTGCCTCTGCGATCGGTCCGTGAAAGGATGCTGTTGCTTCCCGGCGCGTAGCCGAACTGAACGGTCGTGTTATCCGGGTCAGTGACCGTCATGTTCGATCCGGAGCGCCCGATGTTTATCAAGCGGCCATCCGGGGAGCTCACGCTGGTCAATATCCCCGCCAGATATCCGAAAGTGTACGACAGCGATCCTGATGGTGTGGGCACCGCTATCGTTTCTAGCAGCGGTCCGTTGTGGCCAAAGGCCGTAACATGCTGCAGCCGGTTGATTGTTTGGATGTGGTTGCCAGCTGCGTCGAACACCACTCTCAGCCGGTGCTCGTCCCAACGGATGTATGTTGATCCGTCCCATGTAAGGCTGTCGGGCCGATCCACTGCCGCGGCCATCCACACGGTCGAGGTTCCCGCCTTGGGATGGTAGACGCGCGCGGCTCCATCGCCGCCGATCCAGAGCTTGCTTCCGTCAGGCAGATTCATCAGCTGCTCCAGGCCGGCCAACCACCACCCCGCGCCGAACGGGCTTGAGGCACGGTTCACCACGATGACCATCCCATCCTTGGTCACCGATCCAACAGTCGTCGGTCCCGACCGTGTGGTGACGGTGAACGCATACGAGTAGGCACCCGTGGCCAGTCCGGAAGCGTCGAAGTCGAGTGCCACGCGTCGTGTATTCCCAGCTTGGTCCCAGTCACTAGCGTTCCACGATCGAGTGGCATTCGGGCTCGATGCTCCGTTGACAGTAATACTGGCGTTCACGGTCGTCGGTAGTGCCGCGCCGCCCGGGAGCGTCACGTCGGCGTTGATGACCGGGTGCGGGCTCGCGTGCTGGCTGTTGTACAGCAGGACGGGGGTGCGCTCCTTGTTCATCGTGCGCACTGTCGGCAACGCGTGCGCCAGTCTCAGGTCGCCGCACTCGTACGCGGCACCTCGGCCGAGTGAGATGGTGAGGCAACGGTCACGCGTGACGGTCTCGCCGAAGTTGGTCTGGTTGAGGTCCACAACGGGCGACGAACTGCCATTTGAACGCGCGCTCCACTTCTGATCGGAGTTGCCACTGCAGTCCCAGATGATGAGCCCGGTACCTGGGGTCGCGTTCCCACCGTCAACGGCGAGACACTTACCCGTACCCGCGACGCGGATCTCGTCGTTGTTGGGTCCCGGTGCCCACTTCTGGTTTGCGCCGCCGTTGCAGCCCCAGATCATAACACTCGTGCCATTCCCGGTAACATCACCTCCGGCCACGTCAATGCACTTCTCGTCCGAAGTACCCGCGTAGACCTTGAGCTCCCCTGTGTTCATCCAGGAGAAGTGCTGCTGGGGAGCGGGATCACTCGAACTCGTGATGCAGTTCCAGATTGTCATGCGAGCGCCCGCGTCCCTGCTGGCTCCGCCGACGTCCATGCAGCGCTCCGTCGCGATCCCGCTCAGGATCTCAGACGGCGTGGCCGTGCCTGGATAGGCGAAACCCTGTTACATCACACCCGCTCGGCCCAAAATCGGGGCGATGCTTGCCTTCGGGATTTATTCGGTTTAGTCTTTGGCTTAACACTGCTCGTCAAGGCGGGACCGCACGGCGCTGCAGGAGAATGTCACAGCCAAACGTCTATCCCTGTGAGTGGATCAACGCACGCAGTAACGCACCCACGCACAGAGGGAGGGGAGAACCATGACGGAAGATGGAGGTGGGCGACGGCCGTTACGTGCGCCAAGGCGTGACGACGTTGCTCTGCTGGTAAGAATCAGGCAACACGAAGCGAACGCGCTGCGCGAGTTCACGCGCCTCGTCGTACCGCTACTGCTGGATCAGGCGCGGCTACTCGGCGTCGATCGCGCGGAGCGAGAGACAGTCGTGATGGGTTTCGTCGATGACATCCTGCTCAAGCTCGCGCACACGCCGTCGCACGTGCCGGCGCCGAGATCGCTTCTGACTTTCGTCGGAACGTCGTTCAGAAATCATGTCGCTGACGCACGCCGCGCAGAATCCGTGCGGGACCGATGTGATGAAGCCGAGTGCGAGCTGGTGGGCGGCGAGCGTGTAGTTACGGCAACGTGCTCCGCGTTTGCGCTACGGGCGGCACTTGGTCCCGAAGAAGCCGGTATGCAGACCGCTGTCCCCGTGGCGGCATTCATCAACATGGTCATGAGCGGGTGCACGCAGGAAGAGCGAAGTCTACTCATCTGGAGCAGTCAGCGCGTTCCGATGCGTGAAATTGCGGTCTGGCTCGGAATCAGCTATGGCGCAGCGAGACAGCGCATCGCAAGACTGCGCGCGCAGCTCGCGCGAGAAAGCGTACGGCAACTGCCCAATCTCGACCCCGCGAACCGCGTGGTGATGACGCGATTACTGCGCCGGGCAGGTGTGAAGATAGAGGCTAAGGTAGAGGCGAAACTTGACCCAGACGGACAAACCGGAGGAGCTGCAGCATGACCGACACGCCCAAGATGAAAAAGATCGACATCAGAGTCAACGATGCAATCGACGACAATGTACTCGCGTTCGAGCCCGAGCTCACAGTGTTGGAGCGGCTGGTCGGACGCGCGATCGATGCCAGCGGCGACAACAGCGCGTACGATGACGAACGATTCGTGGAATGGCTCCTGCGCGAAGCTCATGCTCGCATGACTCCGGCAGAGCGACTCGAGAACGAGCGGGCTGCCAATGCCGTAGTGGCGCGGGTGCAGCCATTGCTGCGCGCGAGACGAGTTGGAGAGCATCTTCTGAGTCGGGAGCTTAAGGCACGCGACGCGGATGTGGCCGGGGATATCAGGAACGTCGCTGATGCCGCAGCCAGGGCAGGGTGCGCTCCGTGGTTGCCTGAGCTCGCCGTGGCCGCTGGTGTTGGACGCGAACTGTGGGATGAGCCGTGTGATCGGTGGGTGGAGCTGCCCAGGGATATCCCGGGTGTCTTTCGCGGCCGCCACATAGCGCTCGCCGTAGCCGGTGACAGCATGACGCCATATCTGCGCGACGGTGACACGATCCTCATCGATACAAGCCGTAAGATCGCGAACAACTGCATCGTCGTTGCGCGCCGACCGGAGGAAGGCTACGTGGTCAAGTACGTGTCGCGACTGAGTCGATCGACGATGGAGCTGTCGTCGTTCAATGCGGAATACGCACCATTCACGATCGCACGCGATCGCAATACGGTGGTCGGTGTTGTTGCCGCGCGACTGGAGAGGGTGACATGAACGTCAAGAGATTCCACGGTCTGAACACACACATCCACAACAAAGGTTTTATGCAGGTGCAAGACACCGGAGCATCCAGAGACAACCGAATCGCCAATGTGATCGGCACCGCGATCGCGATCGCGGGCGCAATCGTTGCCTCACCGGCCGCGATGGAGCGGTTGCCGGCGGCGACGGTCGCGGTACTCAAAACCGTCGTCACGCTCGGCAACACCATTCAGCCAGCGGTGGCCACCATCATTGGGATTGCGGTGGCCGCAGTCACCCACCCGCCCAAGTGGCTGCGCCTGTTTCGGCGCGACACACGGGAGGGAGTGGGTACGTAAACCCTGAACCTAGAACTAAAGACCAGTTCTTAGAGGGTTTACTACTTCCCGGCGCTTTGGAACAGCTTGGCGTACTGGCCGTAGCCAGCTTCCTCGAGCTTGCTCGCCGGGATGAAACGCATCGCCGCGGAGTTCATGCAGTAGCGAAGGCCGGTAGGCTTGGGTCCGTCGTTGAACACGTGACCGAGATGTGAATCGGCATGCGCGGACCGTACTTCGGTACGAGCCATGAATAGCTGCCGGTCCGTCTTGGTCTTCACGTTCGCGGGCTCCAGCGGCCTGGTGAAGCTGGGCCAGCCCGTGCCCGACTCGAACTTGTCCCTGGAGCTGAACAGCGGCTCGCCCGACACGATGTCCACGTAGATCCCCTGCTGGTGGTTGTCATTGTACGCGTTGTGGAACGGCGTCTCGGTCCCCTCCTGCTGCGTCACCTCGTACTGGAGCTTGGTGAGCTTCTGGCGGAGCACCGCATCACTGGGCTTGCGAAAGCTGGCCGCTGGATGTGTCGCCGCCGTCAGTTGGGACGGGGCTTGGGCCTGGGCCCGCGTCGCGGCGACGCCCGGAATGAGTAGTGCCGCGGCCGCCACAAACATTGTTTGGCGCGCGCTGGTCCATTGATTGGTCATTTATGTTATACACTGAGAGAGGGGCTATAGATCCATATATAATGCGGCCAATCCATCTCTCCAATGACAACCAATCCTTGCGTGCCGGCATCTCACTAACGCAAGATTGATCCTTCCACTCAACGCTTCTCAGGACTCCGTGACAACACGTCGTGACTTCCTCAAGCGGAGCGGTGTCGCGCTCGGCGGATTTGCCGCGCTAC
>JBBSHV010000066.1:0-12422 GCA_038232435.1 Gemmatimonadales bacterium
AGCGCAGGCCACAAGTCGTACTGGTTGCGGCGTCCGCCCAAGTTTAGAGCAAAGACACGCGGGTGGCCGGGGAGGTGATACGCCAGCTCCGATGCGTCCTGATAACGATCCGCGGCGAGCAATATAGTGGAGCAGGCTGAGGCCGGAGGCGTTGCCCTCGAACGCCTCACGGCAAGCGCCAGATCATCCCATCCGTGCGCCCTTGCAATGGGATCGCGCCGCACGGGGAGGCGGAGAATTCCGGTCGCGGCGTGGAGCGCCACCACGAGCGTTGACACCGCCGCGAGCGCGCAGCCCGCGATGAGCCACTTGCGAGCCGTGCCGCGAACGTCCCACACGGCCAGCAACGGAAGCGCGGCGAGAAGCGCAGGCGCCGGCCAATTGCCCTCCACTGGTTTTCGCAATGCGCTCAACATGAACAAGACGATCACCGCTGTGGCAAGGGTCGCCAGCAGAAACCGGCGATCATCACGGGTACGGCGCAAGCATCGCGCTACCGCGATCGCCGCCATCACGGCAATGATCGGCGATATGAGCCCTAGCTGTCCACCGATGAGGTTGAGCTCGCGCGTGAGCGGGGAGCCGCGCGAGGCGCCCAGGCCGTGCTGCAGCTGAAATACAAAAGAGATCCAGCCGTGGCGTGCATTCCACAGCAGGTTGGGAGCGAGCACCAGCAGTGCGACAGCCGTAGCGATGTACGGACCCGGCTCGGCCAACCTCGCGCGGAGCGAAGGCCGGACCAGGAAAGCGACGAGCACTCCCATGGGTACGATCACCGCCGTGTACTTGGAGCAGAAGGCGAGACCGAGTGCCATTCCAGCCGCAATCCACCATCCGAGCGCGTCGCGCGAGCGCGGCGGCGCGGCTATCGCACGCTCCAGCGCGACCAGAGTGAGCGCAATGGACGCAAGCAACGGCGCATCCGGAGTGGCCAGGACAAAGCCCACGAGAGCAACGGGAATGATGCTTACCAGGAGTGCCGCGCGCGACGCCGCGTTCTGTAGCAGACCGCGCTCGTCAGTGGCTCCTGCCTGGAACACCGGCTCCAATACCGGTTCAGATACGCTCTCAGATATCGCTAACCGGCCGGCGAGAACGACCATCGCCCACGATGCGATCGCGCCGGCAAGCACCACGCCGGCGCGTACGCCGATCGATGTTGCGCCGAAGAGAGTTGTTCCCGCCCGGATGAGGAATGCAATTGCTGGTGGATGATCGAAGTATCCAGCGGCGATTCTTCTGCTCCACTCCCAGTAGTATGTCTCATCGGGAAAGAGCGGAACGACCGCGGCGAGGAGAAGGCGCACGACCGTTGCGGCCGCAACGAGCGCGATCGCGTTTCTCGGTACGCTGCTCTCTACGCGACGCGCCTCGACAGGACGCTGCTCGACACCATGGGGCGAGTACGGGTCCGCTGGCACTTTCACTGTTTAGCGTGCAGAAGTAACGTCACACACGAAAATATATGCCCGATTTGTTGATGGACCTCTTTGCCATAACCGCGCCTGGACTCGAAGCGCTTGCCATACGCGAGCTGCGCGCGCTCGGCGTGGTTGACTGCGCGGCTACGCGTGGCGGTGTAGCATGGAGGGGCGGACGGTGCGAGCTCTACTCCGCCAATCTCTGGCTGCGCACCGTCAGTCGCGTGCTCGTACGTATGTCCGAGTTTCACGCCGCTTCGTTCCACGAGCTCGAGCGGAGAGCCAAGCGTGTGCAGTGGAACGATTTCGTGAGGCCGGGCCAGGGAGTGCGGTTCCGCGTCACGTGCCACAAATCGGCGCTGTACCACAGCGACGCGGTGGCGGAGAGGCTGGGACTGAGCGCGGCCGCCGCGACCGGGGCGACGCTGGTACCGGGCGGGGCTAAAGGCGTGGGAGATGAGGACGAGGAGCCGGATCTGGACGCGCAGTTATTCGTGGTGCGCATCGATCACGACATGGTGAGCATCAGCGCGGACAGCTCTGGCGTGCTGCTGCACCGGCGCGGGTACCGGCAGGCGATTGCCAAGGCTCCGCTACGCGAGACACTGGCCGCGGCCATGCTACTTGCTAGCGGCTGGGATCCAAACACCGCGCTCATTGACCCTATGTGTGGCTCGGGTACCATCCCCATTGAGGCCGCCTTGATCGGCCGGCGAATCGCGCCTGGGATCGGGCGATCGTTTGCCTTTTTGCGCTGGCCCGGTTTCAACCCGGATATTTGGGAGCAACTGCGCTGGGCCGCCACCCAGGGTGAGCTGGCTCAGGCGCCGGCACCGATTGTCGCGTCCGACCGGGACGCGGGCGGGGTACGCGCCGCACTGGATAACTCGGCGCGAGCAGGGGTGACACACGACATCCAGATACTGCAACGTCCATTGTCAGCGGCCGAGCCGGTGGGTAATGCGCCGGGGTGGCTCATGACCAATCCGCCGTACGGAGTCAGAGTAGGCGTTGACGTGCGCAACCTGTATGCGCGCCTGGGGGCACTTCTGCGGAACGAGTTCTACGGGTGGCGATTGGGCATGTTGAGTGCATCGCCTCCGCTCGAGCGCCAACTCAAGGTACCTTTGAAACAGATGTTCGAAACGCGCAATGGCGGAATCAAGGTGCGCTTTGTGGCGGGAGGCGAGTCCCAGGGATCATCCGATATCCGAGAAGACGAACCCAGGGTGGAGCAGGGTGTATGAGTAAGAGCATTGGTCGAGGGAGGTAGCTATGAGGGATTCGATTGCAGTAGTCGATACTTAGCCTGGCACGCTCCCTGCTTTTTACGACCGGTCCGGCACTCACGCCATCGGCACGACCGAAATGAGGTCCAAATGAAATCACTACACCGTCTTCTCGTCATTCCAGCTGCTCTGCTTGCGTTTGGTTGCAAGGGGAACGACTCCAAGAACGTCGATGACGCTCTGAATAGCGATCTATCGATGGCGTCCCAGACGCGTCCGTACACGCCGGCTGACAGCATCTCTGCGGCCGAGCGGGTCAAGGCTAACTCGTACACGGCCGCTCCGGTCGCGGCTGCACCGGCTCCGGTCAGAGAGCGCACGGTGGTGCGCCACGTCCATACGCCGAGCCGTTCCAGCAGCAGCGGCAGCAGGGCTTCGTCCAGCGAGGGGAGCTACACTCCTCCGGCGCGCACGGGGCCGATCGATCATGTGGAGAAGAACACCAAGCGTGATGCCGCCATCGGGGCGGGAGCTGGCGCGGTAATTGGCGCGGTGACCAGCAAGAACAAGGTTAAGGGCGGCATTATCGGGGGTGTGGTGGGCGGCATTCTTGGCGGGGTCGTCGGCAACAACGTCGACAAGCGCAAGGTCCCGAACCCGTAGCCTCTGGTTAACGCCATGTGGTAGTAGCGGATGCAGAGCAGGCGGCCCACTTTTTAGAGTGGACCGCCTGTTTGCTTTTCGGGTATCCCCGGCGGGCGACGTGATCGTGACAATCCGTGCCCTTTCCATGCGCCGCTCAGTGCAGCATCATTAGTCAGTAGCTAACTCTTCGACCAGAATTCAATTGAGCCATCTCCACGCCATTTGTGTCGCAAGACATCCGTTCATCGCGGAGCATTTTGCACGCTTCTTCTCTGAAGTGGGAGTTGACACGGTGGCGGCTGTTGGACTTCAGGGCGCAGTTACATCGGCCGGTCACCAGCGGCCGGATGTGGTCGTGTGTGAGTACGAGCTGCTGACCTCGCTGCCGCTGGACGCGTGGGAGTGCGACGAAGTTCTCCGCAACACGCCAGTGGTGGGTGTGAGCCTCACGCGTCGTTCTGACGAGGTTAATCCGCTCGATTCCAACGGCATTGCTGGCTTCCTGTATCTGCCTACCCTGAGTGGCGAGGACGCCCGCAAGCTGCTGTACGCGGCGGCGGCGCGTCCGACGTACACTCCTGGGATTGTGCCGCGTTCAGCCTCCGCGACGAGTAACAGCGAAGCAGTCTGATCGATCAGGGTTCCCGGCAGGATGACCGGTTGGGAACCGGTATACCAAACACGTTAATGAGTCGAAGAGACGTGCTTGAGCGGTTAAATTGCAGTGCATGAGCAGCGAAGCCATCACTAGCGTGTTCAACGACGGCTACATCGCCGAAGTTTACGACGCCTACAAGCGCGATCCGGCGTCGGTCGACGAATCGTGGCGCCAATTCTTCAGGGTTGCAGCGGAGTTCGGCGGCGGACCGGCCCAGCGGGGAGCGGCAAGCGAAGATTTGCTTCATGCCGCGGCCGGTGCCGCGTCGCTGATGGACGCGATCCGCGCGTATGGGCACATGGCCGTCGCGATCGATCCCCTCGGTGGCCCGCCCCCAGGCGCGGCGGAGCTGAGTCCGGAATTTCACCATGTGACCGAGCGCGAACTCGCCTCCGTCCCCGGTTCCGCGCTCGGACTCCCGGACGCGACCGCCGCTGACGCGATTGTCCGTTTGCGCTCCCTTTACTGCTCGACGCTCGGCTTCGAGTTCGAGCATCTGGGATCGGCGGCCGAGCGGCAGTGGCTGCGGGAAGTGGTGGAGAGCGGGAGTTACCAGCAGCCACTCACGGTGGACGAGCAGAAGAATATTCTGCGCCGGCTCACCGAGGTCGATGCGTTGGAGCGTTTTCTCGGGCGCGCGTACCAGGGCTACAAGCGCTTCTCCATAGAAGGGAGTGACGCGCTAGTTGTGATGTTGGACGAGCTGATCGCCCTCGCGGCTCTGAGCGGAGCGCGCGATGTAGCGCTGGCGATGGCGCACCGCGGGCGCATCAACGTCCTGGCTCACATCCTGGGCATGCCTTACTCCAAGATCTTCGACGAGTTCGAGGGGCGGCATCCAGAGAGCGGTGCTGTGGATTCAAGTGGCGACGTGAAATACCATCTGGGGTACGACGGTGCACGTGAGATTGGTGGACGCCGGATCGCGCTGACGCTGGTCCCTAATCCCAGTCATCTGGAATTTGTGAATCCGGTGCTGGAGGGTGTTGCGCGCGCAAAGCAGCGCGACGGCAACGGTGGTCGGGATGAGAGTGCGGTAATCCCGGTGTGTGTGCATGGTGACGCGGCATTCCCGGGCGAGGGTATAGTTTCGGAGACGCTCAATCTGGCGCTGCTGCCTGGTTTCAGAACCGGTGGCACCGTTCACATCATCGTGAACAACCAGGTTGGCTTCACGACCGATCCGCGCGACGGGCGCTCGACGCGTTATGCCAGCGATCCAGCGAAGGGATTCGATATTCCCATCGTGCACGTGAACGGTGACGACGCACAGGCTTGTGTGCAGGCGGTACGGTTCGCGGCGGCATACCGCGCGACCTTTGGTAAGGATGCGCTGATCGATCTGGTGAGCTACAGGCGCCACGGTCATAACGAGACGGACGAGCCAGCGTTCACGCAGCCCGTGCTATATCAGAAAATTCGCGCGCACAAAACTCCGCGCGAAGTGTGGGGTGACCGGCTCGTGGCGTCGGGCATCCAGACTGCGGCAGAGGTTCAGGGCGTTGAGCGCGAGATCATGGGCAGGCTGGAACACATCCAGCAAGGCGCCCGGCCCGATCTCGTTGACGGAACGGCAACCGCGGCCAGTAGCACAGGCGCCACTGTAAACACGACCGTGTCGGCGGACATCCTCAATAGCATCAACGAAGAGCTGTTGAGCTGGCCCGCGGACTTCAAGGCCAATAGTCGCGTTGCGCGTACACTCGGTCGCCGGCGTGACGCGATGGGCGACAAGGGGGGGGGCGGCATCGACTGGGGACACGCCGAGGCGCTCGCGCTGGGTTCGCTGCTCAGAGAGGGCAAGTCGGTACGCATGACTGGGCAGGATGTGGAGCGAGGGACGTTCTCGCACCGACAGGCCGTGCTGCACGATTCGGAGAGCGGCAACCTCTTCGTTCCGTTGAATCATCTTGAGGGCGCGACCGGCGAGTTCCACGCCTTCAACTCGCCACTGTCAGAGACTGCGGTGCTCGGATTCGAGTACGGTTACAGCGTTGTTGCCGTGGATACGTTGGTAATGTGGGAAGCGCAGTACGGCGACTTCGCGAACGTGGCCCAGCCGATCGTGGATCAGTTCATCGCATCGGGGCGCGCGAAGTGGGGTCAGGAGTGCGCGCTCGCAATGTTGCTCCCACACGGTTATGAGGGTGGTGGCCCGGAGCACTCGAGCGCCCGAATGGAGCGGTATCTACAGCTGTGCGCTGAAGGAAACATGCGCGTGGCATATCCAACCACGCCGGCGCAGTACTTCCATATAATCCGTCGTCAGGCAAACTCGCCCGAGCGTAAGCCGCTCATTCTGATGCAGCCCAAGAGCTTGCTGCGTCTCCCCGAGGCGGCTTCTCGGCTATCCGATCTCACGTCGTCCACCTTCCAGCCGGTGCTGGATGATGCGAGCGCCGCTCCACAGCGCGAGCGTGTCAAGCGAGTGGTGTTCTGCACGGGCAAGATCTATTACGATCTGCTGGAGAAGCGGAGCCGCGACGCTGTTCCGGAAGTTGCGCTCGTGCGTGTCGAGGAGCTGTACCCGTGGCCGCACGATTCGGTAGCGCATATCGTCGACTCGTATCCAGCGATCGAAGAGGTCGTGTGGGCGCAAGAAGAGCCGAAGAACATGGGCGCGTGGACATATGTATGGCCACGCCTGCGCGTGTCTACTGGAAATGCGATCTCCATTCGATACGTTGGCCGAGCGGAGCGGGCGAGCACAGCTGAAGGGTACACGGAGGCGCACAAGATAGAGCAGGAGCGAATTGTCAGCGAAGTGTTTGCATTGCCCCAGCCGACGCAGGGCGGGCGAGCGCGGGCGGCAACACGATAGGAACGGTAGAGCGTGTAGCGGCACTTCTACTCACGATCGCGCTGGGTGCGATGCCGCACTTCCTCGGAGCACAGGAGGAGCGCGGCATCGTCGCGTTGGCGGAGGCAAGAGCTGCCGCTGGCGTGAACAATCGCGTTCTTGTGATCGGCGCGCATCCGGATGATGAGGACACGCAGCTCATCGCGTGGCTCGCTCGCGGTCACCGCGCGGAGACGGCGTATCTGTCGCTCACGCGCGGCGATGGCGGGCAGAATCTGATCGGCAACGAGCTGGGTGAAGCACTTGGCGTGATACGTACGGAAGAGTTGCTGGCCGCGCGCAGGATTGACGGCGCGCACCAGTACTTCACCCGTGCGTACGATTTCGGATTTTCCAAAACAGCGGCTGAGAGCTTCGCACACTGGCCGCACGACTCGCTGCTGGGCGATGTGATAAAGGTGGTTCGCGCGTTCCGGCCGCAGGTGATAGTGTCCGTGTTCTCGGGGACGCCGCGGGACGGACATGGCCAGCATCAGGTTGCTGGGATCCTGGCGCGCGAAGCGTACGATCTGGCGGGTGACACCGTGCGATTTTCAGCACGGGTGTATGGAGCGCCGTGGACACCGCTCAAGTTCTACCGCGGTGCGCGCTTCTCGCCGGAACAGGGAACTCTCGCTATCAACGTGGGCGAGTACGAACCTATCCTCGGGAGATCTTATGCAGAGATCGCGGCCGAGAGCCGGAGCCAGCACAAATCGCAGGGCTTCGGAACGGCGCCGCGCAGGGGTATCTCGATCGACTATCTGCGCCGAGAGGCCAGTCGCATCAACGCGTCCACGCCCGCGCAATCGGAGCACTCACTGTTCGACGGGATAGATACCACGCGGGGAGTGACAGCAGCGGATAGTGATCGCATAGCACTGGCCGAGGCCCAGGTCGCGACCGAAGCCGTCGCGGAGCGCGAGCGTGTGGCGCTGGGGGATAGTGTCGCCGTGCGAGTAAACGTGTACCGGCATGGCGTGATCGACAGCGCGGCGTCGCACGTCGTATGGGTCAAGGGCGAGCGCATCACGCAGCCTTACTGGCTCGCTCGTCCGCGCGTTGGCGACCTCTTCGCGTTTGCCTCGGATTCAATTGCCGATGATGAGCGGGTGAAGCAGAGTTGGATTCCGGTGCAGGTGCCGACACCGGGACACGCGCCGATTGTGGTACGCACACCACCGCTGTACCGGTACGCCGATCCGATTGGCGGCGAGGTGCAGCATCCGCTAGCCACCGCGCCAGGGGTGTCGGTGACGTTTAATCGTGACGTGGAGATGGCGCGCGCAAACACGCTGCTGGAGCGCGCGTTCCAGGTCACCCTCCGATCTTCCTGGCCCTCGGCGCACACGGTGTCGGTTAAGCTATTGGTACCGCCGTCGATGCGGGTTGATTCGTCAACCCGCACAGTGGTGTTGGGGCAGGGTGCAACGCGTACGGTGATATTCCGGACGACACGTACGCTCGTCCCTGGGGTACACCACGTGCGCGCGATCGTACGTGATGGAGCCGTGATTGATACCGTTGGGTTTGTCCCGATCGAGTATGAACACATTGTTCCGCAACGGATGTACCGGGCGGCGGACATCTCGCTACACGCACTCGACGTTAAGCTTCCCGCCGGGGTGAACGTTGGGTATGTGCAGGGAGTGGGCGACAACGTGGCGGACGGACTCCGCGATCTGGGAGTGCCGGTTACGCTCATAGATCCGGCCGATTTGCCGGTAGCGAATCTGTCACGCTTCAGCAGCATCATCGTTGGGCCGCGAGCATATCAGGCCAATCAGAATCTCGTTGAAAACAATGCTTACCTGTTGGATTGGACTCGGCGCGGCGGCAACTTGGTGGTGCAGTACGGACAGTACGAGATGCAGCAGCCCGGTGTGATGCCGTATCCCATCACATTGGCGCGACCCGCGGCTCGTGTGACGGAGGAGAACGTTCCGGTCACAATTCTGGACGCGGCGAGTGCGCTGCTCAATGTGCCCAATAAAATTACTGAACGTGATTTTGAGGGTTGGGTGCAGGAGCGAGCCACATATATGCCGAGCACTTTCGATCCGCGTTACCAAACGGTGCTCGCGATGCATGATCCAGGTGAGGAGCCGAACCGTGCAGCAGTACTCACCACGCCGTATGGCAAGGGTCGATACACGTATGTAACGCTTGCCCTGTTCCGTCAGATTCCGGCTGCTGTGCCCGGTGGCGCGCGCATTTTCGCCAATCTGCTGCGCTGATGATTCGCCGGTCCGCGAGCGTACTGGCGAGTGTGTTCTGGTGCGCGCTCGCGGCCTTTGCGCTGGGATCGTGCACGCGAGATAACCGAACGGTGCTGACCGTGTACTCGCCGCATGGTCCGGATCTGCTCAAGTACTATGAAGCGGCGTTCGAGAAGGCATATCCGACGATCGACGTGCAGTGGGTGGACATGGGGTCGCAGGAGGTACTCGACCGCGTGCGTGGGGAGAGCGTGAATCCGCAGGCGGACGTGTGGTTCGGCGCGCCCGCAGAATCGTTCGAGCGCGCGGCGAAGGAACATCTCCTGGCTCCGTATCGGCCGACGTGGAGCGTTGACGTTCCCGCCGAAGCGCACGATCCGCAGGATTTCTGGTATGGTACCTTTCTGACGCCCGAGGTCATTGCGTACAACACCGCGGTGATACCGCGTGACAGCGCCCCGCAGGACTGGGATGACGTGCTCGACCCCAAGTGGCGCGGGAAGGTCATCATCCGCGATCCCATTGCTTCGGGGACCATGCGCGCAATCTTTGGTTCGATAATAGCGCGTAGCGTGTCCACGACTGGCTCACCCCAGAGCGGCTACGAATGGCTCAAGCGATTGGACGCGAACACAAAAGAGTACGTGCTCAATCCCACGATCCTGTACCAGAAGCTCAAGAGCAGGGAAGGGTTGATAACGCTGTGGGATATGCCCGACGTCGCGACGATGCGCGACAGGGTGGGAATTCCGATTGATTATGTGATCCCGAGAAGTGGTACGCCGCTACTGGTGGACGCGATCGCGGTAGTGCGCGGTACGCAGCACCCGCGTGAGGCTCGCCTGTACTACGAATTCGTGACATCGCAACAGGCGGAGATCACGTCGGCGCGCAAGTTTCTGCGCATTCCGGCGCGCACGGACATTCCTGAAGACTCGCTGCCGGATTGGATTCGAGTCGCACGCACGCAGATTCGCCCGATGCCCGTAAACCGCGCGCTGCTGGCCACGCATCTGAACGAGTGGATGCGGTACTGGGACGCGCACATACGGAAGCGTGGATGACGCGATCATGAATGGGGCTAGAAGCACGGCCACGGGCGGGGCCATTAGCGAGCCCAAATCAGGGCTCGTTGTCGATCAGCTTACCCGGATCTTTGATACGCAACACGCTGTCGATGGCGTGTCGTTCGAGGTGGCGCCCGGCGAGTTGGTGGCGCTGGTCGGCGCGTCGGGATCGGGGAAGACGACGACGCTCAGGATTGTCGCCGGATATGAGCGGCCGGATTCTGGGCGTGTTCTGTTCAACGGGAGCGATATCACGCGAGTGCCGCCGGCGAAGCGCGGTTTCGGCATGGTCTTCCAGCAATACGCACTCTTTCCGCACATGTCGCTGCTCGACAACGTTGCGTTCGGATTGGAAGCGCGCGGAGTGGCGCGCGCTGAGCGCCGTCGTCGAGCGGAGCAGGCGCTGGACGGCGTGGGGTTGGCGAGCAAGGGCGGGCGGATGGTCCAACAGCTTTCCGGTGGAGAGCAGCAGCGCGTCGCTCTGGCGCGAGCGGTGGTGATCGAGCCGCGGCTATTGCTGTTGGATGAGCCGCTCTCCAATCTCGACCCAACATTGCGCCAGAGCACGCGGGACGAGCTGCGCGCCGCGCTCAAGGAAACTGGTGCTCCCGCGCTCTTCGTCACGCACGATCAGGATGACGCATTCGCGATCGCCGACAGGATCGTGCTGCTGTCGCAGGGTCGCGTGCTACAGATCGGAACGCCGGAGGAGCTGTACACGCGTCCAGCGTCGCGCGCTGCCGCGCTCTTTATCGGGCACGCGACATTGGTGCCAGCGCACGCCGACGGTGATCACGCAATGGTGACGATCGGTGGAACCACGCGCGATCTCAACATCACGCGCCCGAGCGATATTCACAGCTCGCCCGCCGGCGATGGCGCGGATGGCACACGTGGCGTAAATGGCTCCGTCGTTCTGCGCCCCGAGACTCTCACACTGGACGTGGCCCGCGGAACGGACGGCTGGACCGGCGCGATTACGGCTCGACGCTTTGCAGGAGCGACGTTTGTCTATCACGTGAGAATTGCCGATGACACCATTGTCCAGGTAGCCTCGCACGAGCGGGTCAATGTTGGTGACGCAGTACAGGTAAGGGTGGATGGCGCGGCGCCATTTGTCCCCTGATCGTGCACTTGATGTTGCCGTTGATGCCTCATTGACTGGGCCGTCTCCCATGCGCGCTCGCCGCTCCCGCGGTCAGTGGTATGCGACCCTGGCGGCGCTTCCACTGCTGGCGGTGCTGGTGTGGACTGTGATCTACCCCAATGGCTCCGTCGTCGCTGGAAGCATTGGGCACTGGCGGGAATTCGCGGAGTCGCCGTCGGACGTTGAGTCGCTACGAAATAGCATTGTCATCGCGATCGCGTCGGTTGTAGCGGCGCTCGGGATCGGTGTTCCGCTCGCCTTCCTGCTCACCCGCTTCGACTTTCCGGGACGAACGTTGCTGCGTGCAGCGGCCACACTTCCGGCGGCGCTCCCGCCGCTAGTGGGGGTGATATCCTTCCTCTTTCTGTACGGCGACACGGGTGTGATCACGCGCGTGGTGCAGTCAGTGCTCGGGCTGGAGGAGGTGCCGTGGCACCTGTCCGGCCTGGGAGCGATCGTATTCATCCATGCGTATACCATGTACGTGTACGTGTATCTCTTCGTGTCCGCGGGATTGGAGCGGTACGACACTACACTGGATGAAGCAGCGGTTGGGCTCGGCGCTTCGCCGCTGCGTCGCCTCCGTGTTGTTACACTCCCGCTGCTCACCCCCGCGATCGCGGGATCAGCGCTACTCGTCTTCATGAACGCGCTCGGCTCCTTCTCCGCGCCGTACGTCTTCGGCGGCGGCACGCGCGTGCTATCCACGCAGATACTTAACTCCAAGCTGAACGACGCAATCGGGCTCGCGTACGTGGAGACTTCGGTGCTCGCTCTGAGCGCGATCGCGGGGCTGATGTTGTTCAGATGGTTGGAAGGGAAGCGCGCGTACGTCGCTTCGAGCAAGGGCGCGGCAACGCGTCGCGTGGTGCAGTCTCAGGGTGCGAGGATGGCGTTGGCGGCGCTGGCCGCTGTCATCGTGCTGGTACTGGTGCTGCCGCATCTGATGGTGCTGCTCGTGTCGTTCGCCAAGGATGGCGCGTGGACCACTCAGGTGCTGCCACCTGTGTACACGCTCGAGAACTACAGCGGGCTCTTCTCCGAGAACCAACTGTGGACGCCAATCGTGAACAGCATCACGATGGCGCTCATGGCAACGGCCGCTAACGTGGTATTCTGCGCGGCCGCCGCGTACCTCATCGTCATGCGCACGTTCGCCGGGCGTAAAGTGTTGGAGATATTGGTTGCGCTGCCGTG
>JBBSHV010000067.1:0-12344 GCA_038232435.1 Gemmatimonadales bacterium
ATGCTGCACTATCGTGGATTTCTCCGCGTGGCGCGTCGCCAGGCTGGAATTCGGGTGTACGAAGCGGCTCCAGTGTCACGCGAACTGCTCGCGCCAGAAGATCGCATCAGACGTCTCGCGCTGCTCACGGCGCGTCTGTTCGCGCCGCTGCCCGAGGCGAGCCTGCGCGTGATACTGTCGCATCTGCGTCATTCCGCGCCTGCACTGACCGAGCGGCGGACCATCGTGTCGCGGCTGCTGGGTACGGGTGATCTGGAGCGCGGCGACGTTGACGGAGTTGCGTATGTGTGGACCCAGGACATGAGCCCGGTCGCGAAAACGGATGTGCCGCGCACGGTACGATTTCTAGCGCCATTCGACCCGGTGGTATGGGACCGGCGCCGCTTCGAGCACTTGTGGGGCTGGCCGTACAGGTTTGAGGCGTATACTCCCGCCGCCCGCCGCCAGTTCGGGTACTACGCGCTCCCGCTGCTGTGGGCCGACCGCGTGATCGGATGGGCGAACGTCTCGGCCGCGGGCGGCCAACTGGATGTGGAGCTCGGTTTTATCAACCAACGTCCACGGGACCGTGCATTCACCCGGGCCCTGGATGCAGAGGTGGAGAGAATGCGCCGCTTCCTCGGCCTGACCGCCAGCGACGGCGAGTAGAGCCAACCGGCCGACGGCCAGCATGGCAGCATGTGTGCGGCCGCTGTTACCCCCACTCTTATCAAGGCCCTGTTCTGGCTCGGCCAGTCGAACGATCCGCGTGCGCTCCAGCTATTTGATAAGTTGCTGACCGTGAGCCAATAAGAGTGCCTATTAAGAGTGCCTATACAAGAGTGCCTATGCAGTAATCACGGCGCTCCAGCGGTTGCCATCGAGCGTGTAATCGTGATCCCTTGCGCAGGTACACTACCGCTCATGATGCTTCCCGTTGAATCAACCCGCAGCAATATCGCAACGCCCGCCAGTTGGACGTGTGCCGAGTCGGGTGTGGGGAAGGACACCGCTGCGGTGGTCGTCTGGCCGCCCGTGCTCGCGACCAGAATCGGGACCGTGACCTGGTTGCCTCCGACCACGCGCGCGCGCCGAACGATCTGTTCCATGAGCGACGCGCTCGGGTTGATGTAGGGCACTGTTCCTTGCGGCACAGCGGTGCGGAGTGTCTGGGCCGAATCGCCGGCAGAGTTACCGGCCAGAATCGCGGAGTCACCCTGAAAGGTTGCGGATGCGATTCGTTCCGGTGAGCCGGGAACGGTCGTCGTCACCTGCATGTGCGAAACCGTAGCCTGTGGAGTCAACGCGGCATCATATCGAAACAGGGTTGTCCCCTGCGCGCCGAAGTCCACCTGGAGCCGGTCGTTGCTTCGCGTGAACCGTTCGGTTGCAATAGTGTCCGCTCCGTGAACCAGCGTGAAAACGCCTTGCGCTGGAGCCGTCACCGGTACGGCGGCGGTCCCCGATGCACCGGTACTCGCGGCAGGATTGGTAGCACAAGCGACTGCGGCCAATGCTGCGCCGACGACATACAGGTGACGCATGGGTGCCTCCAGGGGGTAAGCCTACTGTGGACTCAGCCAACTAGCGTGTACTGACCCGCGACTTACATGTCGCATGATACGGGCCGGATTCACGGCAGGGTTTATGCCCAAGTTTATGGCCAAGTGTATGCCCGGGTTCACGGCCGGTCCGCGGATGAAGTCAGCCAGCTAAGTCAGCCGCCGAAGTCCACCGCCGTTGTATTCCCGCCACAAACGAGAACGCCCACACGTTCGCCGGTCTGGGGCTGGTATTGTCCTGAGGTGAGCGCCGCGAGCGCCGCCGCACCTCCAGGTTCAGCGACGACGCGCAGCACGTTCCATAACGCCTGCTGCGCCGCATGAATGGCGCTGTCCGGAACCAGCACGACGCTATCCACAAATTGCTGAGCGATGGGGAACGTCAGCTCGCCCACGCGCTTCGGCGCCAGCGAGTCCGCGGCGATCCCACCCGCATCCGCATCCACCGGATGTCCAGCTTCCAGCGCTCTGATGAGCGTCGGAGCTGCCTCCGGCTCCACGCCGACTATGTTCGTGTTGCCACCATACCAGCTTGCGATGCCGGCGAGCAGCCCGCCGCCACCAACCGCGACCAGCAGCGTGTCGATTTCGGGATGCTGCTCCTCCAACTCCAGCCCGATGGTGCCCTGGCCCAGCAGCGTTTCGGTCTGATCGTACGCATGGATCGGAAGGGCGCCGGATTCTGCCGCCCACCGCTCGCTTGCGGCAAGTGCATCAGCATACCGATCACCGGCCACCACCAGCTCTGCTCCATAGCCGCGAATGCGTTCCATCTTCGCCCGCGACGCAACGCTCGGCACGAATATCGTCGCCGGTGAGCTGAGCTTCATGGCCGCAAAGGCGACCGCGGCGCCATGATTGCCGCCTGAGGCCGCCACGACGCCCGCGTCCGGAACATCTCGTGTCAGCAGATTTGCAAAGGCGCCGCGTGTCTTGAATGACCCCGCGTGCTGCAGCAACTCGAGCTTGAGAACGATACTGCCGCCGATACCGAAGTCGAGCCCGAAGTCGAGCCCGAAGTCAGCGGCATTGACCTCCACCGTTGGTGTTCGGCGGATGTGCGATCGGATCAGCTTGTATGTTTGCGCGATCGCGGGGCGGTCGATGAGGTCTTGAGACACGTTGTGATTCGGTGATTGGGGTTCGACGCCGCCAACCATGGCGATTCCACGTCGAGCCGGGTGGCTGGGTGTACAAGGAACCGTCAGTATCGTTGGAGACTGAGATTATGTCGCTCAGCACCGGCTTCTTCGCCAGCGGCGGCGACCAGGTGATTCGCGGGCATTATCAAACGGGCCACACGTACGGTAGGCCAGGCGGTATGTCACCGAATCGCGCGCGGTAGAAGTCGGGGTCCTTGCGCAGCAGGTTGGATTGGTGCGACAGGTGCAGGTCGCGATCGCCAAGCCAGGACGGTGGCGCATAGCGCTCGGTAGGAATCACGTGCGCGAACTCACGCTCGATGCTGGCGCTGACGGTGTCGGGGTGACCGCGGAGCACCCACTCCCTGCACATTGCGCGCGTGTACTCGAGCAGCGAACCCTCGTGCCCACGCCACATTCGTACGGCCGGATGATTCTGCCAGCCATACGTTGGGATGTGGATGGCGCGGAGAATCTGGAAACCTTCCACACGCTGCTTGCCGAGCCGCCGCTCGTCCAGCGCCCGAGCGGCGGCCTCAAAATCGGCGTAAGGGAGAAACGTGTTCACTCAGCGCGATATGCAGATTTTATGAAGGATGCACCCGGTCCGAACCGGCGACCTTGACCAGCTTGTTGTAAACGCCGAGGAGGAGAAAAGGGGAAACCCACTGACCCACGAATCGGCTCTTTTCCTTGTTCCCCGCTACCTCCAGGGCTAACGCAACACCTATGGAACCGAGTGCGGCCATCAGGAATACATCCGACGGAATTTTGGCCGTCTGACCCTCGATCTTCCGGGTTAGCGGCCCTTCGGAGTGCTTTTGCGCCTCGGGTGCATTTGACGTGTTCGACTGTGTGCCCGACATGGAACGATCTGTTGTTGTACTCATGATGTCTTCGTCTGTTGAGGTAATCCGACGGCTGGTGGCGGTGTGGAATGTCTAACTGTTGTCTAACTACTTGTCCAGGGGAGCGACACGGTTGTACGTTGACAATACATGAACAACATGGACAACACTGATTTCCCGATGGCGCGTCCGGGCAGTGTTCCCGAGCACGGGATCGCGGTGGTCGAGCGCCGGACGGGTGTGTCGCAGCACTTGCTGAGGGCCTGGGAGCGGCGCTACGGGATCGTCACACCGGCACGCACTGAAACGGGCCAGCGGCTTTACTCCGACGAGGACATCGAGCGGCTTCGACTCGTCCGGATCGTCGCGGCCACCGGGCGCCGTGTTGGCCAGGTTACATCGCTATCTCTGGACGAACTGCGGCAGCTTGCCCGACGCGACGCCAGCGAATCTCTCTTGGCGGAGCAACCAGATCGGCCACAGCGGCGACCAAGCACTGGCACGGCTACACGCACCGATGTGGACGAGCATCTGGGCGCATGCCGAGCGGCCGTTGAGCGCCTGGACGGTAACGCTACGTACGCGTTGTTGAGGCGTGCGGCGGTCGCGCTCGACTCACGCAGTTTCATCGACGGTGTCGCGGTCCCACTGCTTCGCATGGTTGGAGCCCAGTGGGAGAACGGCACGCTTCGGCCGACGTATGAGCACGTGCTGTCAGTTGCGCTTGGGCGCGTGCTCTCGTGGCTCGTGGAAGTCCTTCCGGCGCCGGCCGAAGCGCCGCTTGTCATGTTTTGTACGCCGCCTGATCAGCGGCATGAGTTCGGCGCGATGTTCGCCGCGATTGTTGCCGCATCGAGGCAATGGCGCGTGTCATATCTTGGACCTGATCTTCCGTTCGATGACATCGCGCATGCCGCGCTGCTGGCGCGTGCAAATGTTGTTGCCGTGAGCGTGCTGGGGCCGGCCGATCTGCCAGTGCTGCGCCGAGGACTGGAGCAGCTTCGCTCCGCGCTTCCGGAGTCTGTTGCACTGATCGTGGGTGGTCACACAGCGACGATCCACGCGCGTGCGCTTCGATCCAGTGGTGCCACGGTGCTGCCCGATCTGGACGCGTGGAACACGTGGCTGGAGGCGGTCACCGTCGCACGATCGCCGGCGGCTATCTGAGCATGTGCCAAGTCACGAGTGCGCTCGTGCTATGACGGATCACGCGCGCGACAGCCGTGCACGTCTTCGCCAGAGCCCCACGGCGCCCGCGACAACCAGTCCGGCGAGTACGAGCCAGCCAATAGGGCTCAGCACATGGTTCACCGCGGTGAAGTGTGCGCCGAGGACATTACCGGCTATCGCGAGTACGCTGCACCACACCGCCGTACCGAGAAGATTCGCGAGTGCAAACCAGACCACGTTCATCCTGGCGATTCCCGCGGGAAGCGCGATCAGACCTCGTACTCCGGGAATTACCTGACTCAGCAAGACCGCGAGCACGCCGTGGCGCTTGAATCTGGCATCGGCCCGCCTGATGTGGCTCTCATTCAACATGAGCCAGCGCCCATGTTTTCCAACCCAATGAGACAGTCTCTCCTCTCCCACACTTCGCGCAAATGCGTACACCGGTAGCGCCCCTATCAGCGATCCGATCGTGCCGGCCACTATCACTCCCCAGAGCGACAGATGGCCGACCGCCGCGGCAAAGCCCGCTAGCGGCATGATCAGCTCCGATGGGAGCGGCAGCACGACGTTCTCAATGGCCATGAGCAGGGCAACACCGAAATAGCCGGACGACCCCACCAGGTTTGCGATCCAGCGGATCATCCGTGGTCCTTTGTCGAGGGCTCGAGCATGACATACGGCAGGGTAAACGCGATGATCTCGTCACCCTTCCTAAATACGCTTCCATCGCCGCCGGCGATGATAACAAACTGACGACCCGCCGTCGCGTACGTCATGGGCGTAGCCCTGCCGCCAGCGGCAGTCGCACGACGGCGCAAGCTCTGCGAAGATTACTGCGATTCAGACGTGTTGGCAGAACCTACGGTGTTACCGGCGCGGCCGCTGCGGCTGACTCCGCGTCGATGCCATCGCAGAGCCACCCCGCCGTCCGTAGTCCCGCTTCGAGACCCGTGATCTCCAACAGCCCTCCGAGTCGCTGCTCCGCGCACTCGATCAGAACCAGTCTCCGGCGCGCGTAGATCTCGCGCATCCGGCGCACGTGTCGCGCGAAATGGCCAGCGGTGATGAAGTCACACAGCACGGCCTGATCCAGCAGCGGCGCGTGGCGGCTGCTGAGTGACTTGACAGCCGCCACCCGCTCCACCATGTCTGGCAGCAGCACGAGATAGCCGAGCCGGAGTGATGGGAAGAGAACCTTGCTAAAACTTTCGGCAAAGATCACGACGCCGTGCCGGTCCAGACCCTGCAGCGCGGGGAGTGGTCTGCCAGCGTAGCGATACTCGCTGTCGTGGTCGTCCTCAAAGATCATCGCGCCGGTCTGCCGCGCCCACTTCAGCAGCTCGAGTCGGCGCGGGAGCGCCATGCTGATCCGACGGGGAACTGGTGCGCGGGCGTGACATATGCGTGGGCGACGGGCATGTTTCCGACGAGGTGTACGAACGCGTGCGTTCGCACGTTACTGAGAAGGAACTCGCCGACCTACCGCTCGCTGTGGCGACAATCAACGCGTGGAACCGGCTCATGATAGCGGGGCGCGCGACGCCGGGGACTTACGAGCCGCAAGTAGCGCACGCTGCTGGCTGAGCCACATCGCTCCAGAATACTCCTCGTAAACACGACCCGGATCGGCGCGCTCGTTCCGAACCAGAACGCAACACGTTAGATCGCGTTAGATCACGGGACCGAGCTCGTCAGCGCGGTTAGCTCCCGCGGCGACTTCTGCGGCTGGCACTTGGGCAGTTGACTCCGGGCGAGGGACTGAACCTGAGACCGGGATCACCGCATGCGCCAGTATCACGGACGAGACAAGAAAAAGTGCGGAGAGGAACCAAGGCGCTCCCGGAATGGCCGGCCGGAGCTTGATCGAGATCGCGAACACGCCAGCGAACAATCCGGGTCCCACAATCATCGCCATGCCGCGCAACGAGCTGAGCGCACCCTGCAACTGGCCCTGCTCTGCAACTGAAACGTGCCGCGTCATCAGCGACTGCGCTGGTGCCCCCGCCAGGCCCCACAGGGAATTCACCGCGATTGCGACGAGGAAGAGCCAACCCGTCGTTGCAAGGCCGAAGAGCGCGAAACCCAAGGCTCCGAATAGAAGACCTGAGAAGAGCGCGTGCCGCTCACCGAAACGCTTGACAAACGGGCCGACGAGCGTGGCGGAAGTGATCATGTAGCTGATGCCGACGACCGCGAGCGACATCCCGACGGTCTTCTCGCTCCAGCCATAGCGATACATCGTGTACAGCACAAAAACCGTGGCGTACACCTCGTGCGCGAGATACCCGAGCATGTTGATCCCCGTCAGTGCGAATAGCTCCCGATGCGATCTGAGCAGCTTCAACGATGCCAGCGGGTTGGCGAGCTTCCAGCGAATTGTGCGCTGACGGTGCTCCGGAGCGAGTGACTCCGGCAGGATGATGAAACCGTAAAATGCGTTCATCAGGCTCAATGCTCCCGCCACCCAGAACGGCAATCGCCGATTGTATGACCCCATCCAGCCACCCATCGCGGGCCCGAGCACAAACCCAACACCGAAGGCCGCGCCCAACAGACCAAACGCGCGTGCGCGCTTCTCGGGAGCGGTGATGTCTGTGACGTAGGCGTTCGCGGTCGCCATGCTGGAAGACGTGATCCCGGACAGCACTCTTCCAAGAAACAGCCACCCGACTGTGGGCGCGAGCGCCATGACGAAGTAGTCCAGCCCGAGCCCAAAATTCGACAGCAGAATCACCGGTCGCCTGCCATACCGATCCGAGAGCACCCCCAGGATTGGTGAGCAGAAAAACTGCATCAGAGCCCAGGTGCTGACGAAGAGACCCATGTACTGCGACGTACGCCCAACATCACCATGAAGTAGCTTCTCGATCAGCCCCGGCAGGATCGGCGCGATGATGCCGAAGCCGAGCATGTCGAGCATAACGGTGACGAAAATAAAACCGAAGGCCGGCCGGTGTGAGCGCATACTAAATCACGTTACGTGGAGTAATGGCAACCAGAGGCATGCGTCGCGAGTCGTTCGCTTTGCATATATGCATGGTTGGCTGCTTTACGCAATACGAGGTAAGCACCGGCATGTCGCTACTTAACATTGCGGAGGCATCGACGGTGGAATTACAAGATCGCGCAAGGTTCCTGATCAAGCGCACTCTGGCGGAACGCCGAAGATTGCGATCATCATCAGCACTACTCGTGCGACGCGGTTCGGCCACAAGCCAGCCGAATGGATCTACAACGCCGCGAGCGCGCGCGATGATGCTGTCTTCGAGATCGTCGATCCGCGCGACTTCCCGATGCCATTCTTCGACGAAGTTGCTTCGAACCTATACGTGCCCTCGACGAATGAGGTCGCCCAGCGGTGGCAGAAAAAGATCGCCGAGTTCGACGGCTACATCTTCGTCACCGCCGAGTATAATGGCGGCGTACCGACGCGCTCGCGCGGTATAGTGTCAGTGGCCTCATGCAACGCTTAAGCACGCGACTCACCCAATGATCTCATTTAATCCCTCGATCACGCGCGCGATCTCCTCCGCCGACGCGCGAGCGAGCCGATGTCCGATCCGCTCGGTCGCGAGCACGCGCACCTGACTGATCTTGACCCACGAGCGCTTAGGCAAGCCGTGAGTGGCCAGCTCCAGAGTCAGCGGGAAGCTCGCCCGGGGTTCCTGGCTCGTGAGAGCGACCGCGATCACCGTGCCCGAGCGCTCGTTGAAGACATCGTGGCTGAGAATCAGGACGGGTCGCTGGCCGGCCTGCTCGCGCCCGCGGGTCGGGTCGAGGTCGGCCCAGCGGACTTCCCCCCTCAGTATGCTGGCCACTCGATCCCCTCGGCGCCCAGGCCTTCCTCGGCCATTGCGCGCTCCTCGGCGGGGTCGAGCAGGGCACTTTCGCGAGCGAGCCGTGTGCGTGCCCGCCGGCCAAGCACCTCTGCCAGCGCGGCCTCGATCGCCTGGCTGCGGCTCGGGTACTGTCGGGCGGCGACCAGCTCATCGACTTCGTCCAGGAGCTTGCGTTCCAGAGTCACCGCTACTTTCTGCTTGGGCATTTAGGACCTCCGAGTATGATAATTTATCATACTCGGAGGTCGGTTGGCAAGTGGAAGCCGGCATAGTGTCAAGCCACCCCAGCACGAGCAATCCATGATATCCATCCGACCTCGCCCAATTGGCATCCGTGCGGCAGGTTTCAAAATCGTCCGGAGCGACGTTGCAACGCACAATTCCTCACCTACGCCCATGAATAATTGGAGAGATCGCCATGTCCGCGTACCTGATCTGTCAGTTCGACACAATCAATGATCGCGCAGCCCTGGAGCGCTACATCCCGATCGCGTCTGCCTCGAGCGCCAAGTTTGACGGCAAGTATCTGTGCACCTGTTAAGCGTTTAATACAGGTGAGATAACGTCCGATGATCTGGACCGTATCATGCCTCCAATCAGCTCAGAGACAACCGCGGCAATCGAACCGCCCGAGGTAAATTCTTTCGAAGCCGGCGCCGCGCGCCCACGCCCCGGTCGCGGCGTTGCGTTGGCTGCGCTTGCCGCGACCGGTTGCCTCTGGGGCACCGGGTTTCTCTTCGGCAAGATCGCTCCGAGAGATGAGCGTCGGGCACATGGTGCTGTACCGCTTCCTCTTCGCATGCTTGGGATTATTGCCTGTCGCGTTCAAGTACCGAGTGGTTCCGCGACGCGAGGACCTGACCTTGTTCCTGGTCGCCGCGGCGATGTACGTGCCGATTCAGTTCCTCGTGGAGTTCCAGGGTCTCGCGCGCACGACCGTATCACACGCTTCGCTCATGGTCGGGTCCCTCCCGCTCCTGCTCGCACTCGGTGCGGTCATCTTCACCAATGAGCGCCTCGATCGCACAGGATGGCTATTACTCGGTGCATCCACTGTCGGGGCCGCATTGATCGTGATCAAGGCACACGCGAATCCGAGCGAAGGCGCGGCTGGTGTGGCTGGCGCCGCCAGTGGACCGACTCTGATTGGTGATGTACTGGTCCTCATCTCCATGTTCGCGGGCGCAGCGTGGGTGCTGATCACTCAACGGCTTATACACCGTGGCCGAGGCTATCCAGCGGTGATCACAACGCTGTACTCCGTTGGTTTGGGGACGGCGATGCTCGCCGCTTGAGGTACTCGCGACGGAGGGATTGCCACCGATAGCGATCTCCGCGCGCGCATGAGGTGCGCTCGCCGAGCAAGGGCTACTCGCCACGGCACTCACGACACTCCTCTGGACCTGGGGACTCACGCGTGTACCAGCAGCACGAGCCGGTGTCTTCATCAATCTGGAGCCGGTTGTTGGCGCGATAATAGGCGTCGTGCTGCTAAACGAATCTCTCGGACCGACTGCTATTGTTGGCGGCGTGCTAATCGTCGGAGCCGCTGTGGCTTTTACGTACCGACAGACTTGATGCTTCGCGCGGCAAGCGCAGCACAGCGGTCCGCTCCCGCTCATATTCCAGGAAGCACGTCATCACTCGGTCAGGATCACTCCGCAGAGGAAGTCATCGGGGAGCCTATCGTATCCGGCTCTTGGACATCATCGCATGCATGCCGTGCTCGTCCACCTGGGCGGCAACCATCGATGCAGTGCGGCAACGAGCTTGGGATCGCGGGTGCGATACTGGATGGTCGTGGAAATCCGAGATCGGCGCAGCACTGGTAGTCCGGTCACCAATCCGTCGCACTCGCCGCGTCAGCCAGCGATCGCGCTCGGGTCCATCCAGAACACCTCCCAATGGTGCCCGTCGAGGTCGTAGAAGCTCGATCCATACATGAAGCCGTGGTCCTGTGGATCCACCGCGTGCGAGCCGCCCGCGGCCAGGGCTTTCTTTACCATCTCGTCGACTTCGTCGCGACTGTTCACACTGAGGGCGAAGAGGGCGTTTGTCTCCTTGCGCGGATCACCCGTCGGACGTTTGCTGAAGTCCGTGAAGCGCTCCTTGTTGAGGAGCATGAAGTACGCATCCTCGCCGACCAGCATGCAGGTCGCCGAGGCGTCGGTGAACTGCGGGTTGAAGCTGAAGCCTAGCGCTTCAAAGAACTCGATCGAGCGCTGCACGTCACTCACGGGGATGTTGACGAACAGCTTGTGTGCCGTCGTCGGCTTGGTGCCGGCGTTCTTGATGGTGGGCGCGGAAGGCTGAGTCGTGGACATGATGTGATTCTCGTTAAACGTTGGTGAACGGTTGATGGAATTAGCGGGCGGGGCGGAGCAGCGCGCGCACGCGTTCGTCGCGCAGGTACAGTCCACCCCAGAGGAGGGCAGCGATGTAGATCGGGAAGAGCGTGTGCGAGAAGAGCGGATTCTCCAGCCGCAGGTGCGTCGCGATCGCGCCGCCGAAATAACCCGTCCAGAGCACGGCGCCGAGCGGGGCGGATGTGAGGATAGTGTCAGACATGGTAGCCTACAGGTGGGTTCACAGATGTAGACCGCCATCCCTCCTGAAAATCATCGGTCCCGCGAAAATATCTTTCGCCGGGACCGCCGGCTCAAGCGATCAGTCGCATGGGCATGCCGAAGCGGGGGAAGAGCGTCTCGACGTCGAGGTAGGATGTCATGCTCGTGATCCGATCACCGTCGAGCTCCAGCAGAAGGAGCGCCCATGGCTGCGCACCGCCCTCACGATATTGCGCGAAGGCCGGTGTACCGCCACAGGCCTGCACCGGCACCAGCCGAGAGCCCTTGCACCCGATACCGAAACTGAGCAGCCATCGCGCGATCGACTCGTGACCCTGCAGCCAGAGGTCGTACGGCGGCATCGAGAGTGTTGCCTCCTCGTGCAGCAGCTTGGTGAGCGCGGAGATGTCATACGTCTCGAACGCCTCGACATAGCGCGCGACGAGCCGCGTCTGCTCCTCCGAGAGTAACCGCGGCACGACGGCGCGGTTGCGCGTCTCGAGCGTCGCGCGAGCGCGCTGCACCGCACTGTTCACCGCCGCCACGCTCATGTCCAAACTCTCGGCCACCTCGGCCGCGGACCAGCTGAGAACCTGGGTGAGCAGCAGCACCGCACGCTGGCGCGGCGGCAGGTACTGTAGCGCCGCGACAAAGGCGAGGCGGATGCTCTCGCGCAAGATCGCGTGCTCCTCGGGAGTACAATCTTCCGTGGCCGGCAGGGCCGCGGCATCCGGGATTGGCTCAACCCAGTACTCGCGCGGGCGCTGGTCGAGCACCAGGTCGTCACTCACGACGCCTGACTGCTCGGACAGCTCGACGGGCCGGACACGCTGGCGCTTCGTCGCGGAGAGCGTGTCGAGGCAGACGTTTGTGGCGATGCGGTAGAGCCACGTCTTCAGCGATGACTGCTCCTGGAAGCGGTCAATGCCCTTCCAGGCGCGGAGCATCGCCTCCTGCACCGCGTCTTCGGCGTCGACAACGGAGCCGAGCATACGATAGCAATGGCCGGTGAGGGCGGGACGGTACTGCTCAAGGAAGACGGCTTCGGGCATGGATATGCGGTATCCTCTGGGAGCGGGGCGGGGCCAGCCGATCTCGAGGAACATCGAGGTCTTTAGCTGTCTAACGCAAAGTAGGCTGCGAAGCCCTGCTCCACAAACACTGCTGGCATACAGCATAAGATCCCCGATTGCTTCCCATCAAGCCGTGACCGTCTGCTGTTGAGACTCTTCCA
>JBBSHV010000068.1:0-12300 GCA_038232435.1 Gemmatimonadales bacterium
AGCGCATGCGTTGCTTGATGAGCGGGTTACCCTCGGACGCCTTCATCTCCTGCTTGATCTCGTCCTTGCTCATCCGCATCTGCTTGGTGAACTGCCAGTACTGCCACAGATAGTCTGCCATGGCGAGCCCGAGGTACGACAGCCCCGCGGTGATGATGAGCCGCACGGAGTACTGCCGCACAATCTCTAGCATCGCTGTGGGTGACTGCTGCGAGGTGGCGATGATGCCGTTGATCGCATCGCCACCGAGTACCGAGTGAATAGCGAGGCCGACAATGACTAGCTTGATCAGCGACTTGAGCAGCTCCACGACAGACTGGATTCCAACAATGCGTTTGATGTTCGACGCGGGGCTGATGCGCTCCCACTTGGGCGCGAGTGGCCTCGCCGAGAGTACGCCACGCGCCTGCGCCGCGCTTACGATCAGGGAAATGGCGGCCATCGAGGCAGCCATTGTCATGATCAACGCCAGTGTGCGCCACCCGAGCGCCTGCAAGTTCCTCACGGCGCTCTCGGCCGAGAAGGACGGGTCTCCAGCCGACGCGAGTCCCGAGCCCATAATCGCGACGAGCTTGCTTGCTGCGCTTGGCGCGACGGCGGTCAGTACCAGTGCAATGCCTAGCAGTAGCAACGCCACCGACGTTTCCTGGCTGCGCGGTATGCGTCCCTCGTCGTGCGCCTCCTGGCGCTTTCGAGGCGTTGCGTCTTCTGTTTTTTCGCCGTAATCGTCAGCCACGACCTATAGCGCTCCGGCGGGCGTGAACGCCGCGAAGACGGTCGCAATCTGATGATCGTAATCCGCCGGCCAGTTGCCTAGCGTCGTAGCGATGAATGGTATCGCCGTACCGAGCGCGAACAGACCGAGGCCGATCTGGAGAGGGAAGGCGAGTGATAGAATATTGAGCTGCGGCGCCGCGCGGCTGAGTACCGCGAGCGCCGCATTGCCGATCATCACCGTGGCAACGATCGGGGCCGCGAAGCGAAGTCCGTTGACGAACAGCGTCCCGCCGAGCGCGAGGAGCGTACCGAGGCCGCGCTGCATGTCCATCGCGCTACCAACAGGGATGCTTCTCAAGCTTGCGCCGATTGCCTCGATCATCGCCAGATGCACGTTGAATGCGAGTAGCACCGTGACGGCGAACAGCGACAGGAAACTGGAGAGAACCGGCGTCGATGCGTTGTTCAACGGATCCAGTAGCGAAGCACCGGAGAGGCCAATCTGGATTGACAGTAAGTCCCCCGCTGCCTCCGCGGCGCCCACTATGAGCGCGGCCCCAAGTCCGATCGCGAACCCGATGATGACCTCACCCAGTGCCGTTGCCGGTGTGATGCGGGGCGGCGTCTGCACCGCCGCGTACGCCATTGGTTGGATCAGAATCGTGAACAGTACGACGAGCGCGGTCTTCACAGTCGCTGGCACCATCTTCGCGGAGAAGACCGGCGCGATGAGGACAAGCCCCGTCAGACGCAGCGCGAGAAGTACCGCAACCGCGGCAGACCCTGGTGCGAATGGATCGACGGGACGGATGTCCGTCACGACACCATCCCCGGAATGGCGCGGAATAGCTCACTGGTGTACTTCACCATGATCTGAATGATCCATGGCAACGCCACGATGAACGTCACCGCGACCGCGACGAGCTTGGGCACAAATGAGAGCGTCTGTTCCTGAATCTGTGTCACGGCTTGGATAACCGACACAATCAGGCCCATGGCGAGCGCAACGACCAGCATTGGTGCGGCGATCATTAGCGCCGTCATGATCATGTTGCGCGCAAGATCGACGACCAAGACATGTGACATCGCCTAGACCCTGAAGCTGGTCACGAGCGACTGTACCACCAGCGTCCAACCGTCGACGAGCACAAACAGTAGCAGCTTGAACGGGAGTGAGATCATCGCCGGCGGTAGCATGAACATTCCCATGCTCATGAGCACGCTCGAAACCACGATATCGATGATGATGAACGGAAGAAAGAGTGCAAAACCAATTTGGAACGCCGTTCGCAGCTCACTCGTAGCGAACGCCGACACTAGCGTGACGAGCGGGACTTCACTTTCGTTGCGCGGCTGCGGCCCGGCGCTCATGTCGATGAACACTTGCAGATCGTGGTCGCGCGTGTGCGCCAGCATGAACTCGCGGAACGGTATCACCGCTGTCTTCATCATCTCGCCCTGCTCCATCTTGCCGTCCATCCACGGCTGTAGCGCCGTCTCATTGGCCTTCGACAGCGTTGGAGCCATGACGAAGCCGGTGAGAATGAGGGCGAGTGCGGCAACGAGATGTGATGGCGGCGCGTTCTGGGTTCCCAGCGCCTGACGCAGAAAGTGCAGCACGATCAGGATGCGCGTGAAACCGGTCATGAGCAGCAGTAACGTCGGCAGCAGCGTGAGCAGGCCGAGCATGACCACAATACCGACTGTCCCGCTCAGCCTCAGGCCACCGTCGCCTTTCGCGCCCATCTGAAGATCCATCTGCGGCGCCAGCTTGGAGAGCATCGCATCGGCGCTGGCCGATGTCGTGATCGGAGCCGATGGCGCACCTGTTGCGGTCGCACCCGAAGCAGTGGACCGTGACCCGGTACGTGCGGCAGAGGTGCTGTTCTGCACGGTGTTCTGTGCGGTGTTTGTGCGAGGAGCTATCGGTGGTCTCTGGATCGACGGCACCACAATTTGTGGCGCGGCAGACGTTGTTGACTGGGAAGCCGCGGGTGCGGCTGCGGGTGCGGCTGCGGTTGCAGTGTTTGGCGTCGCGGCTGCCCGCTGTTGCGCAGCCGCGGGAGTAACTCCTCCGCAGAGTACAAACGCGACCGTTCCTACCACGACACCAGGCCGATTCACGACCGGGCGCCTCCGCCCATGGCCATACTCAGCACTGCCTCGAAATCTTCCATCGGAGCGACGTACGATATGCGTGTTGTCTCGACGGCCTCAGCCTCGGCCTTGGCGCCACCCTTGATAAGGGCGAGCTTGCGCAGTCCGTTGGTGATTCCGGCGGGAATCGCCGTTACTCCGGGCTTATCAGTTGCGCCAGCGAGATCGTTCTCGTCCAGTTCCGTGATCGGATGTACGCCACCGTCGCCCACGGATACGAGCAGAACCCGCTGCCCCACCCGTACCACCGCGACTCCTTGTCGCTGGCCCAACGTCAGGCGCTGCACGATCTCCATCTTCACACTGCCGTTCGTCGACGCTCCGCCAACGGCGTATCGGCGTAGTACGCGGAGTGCAACGCCCATCGCTCCGAGTACCACAGCGAGCATGGCCATGACGGTGAGAAAGGACGTCGCGCTCATGACTGGAGCTCCTCAGTGCCGCTGCGTGGAAGGATCCGCGTGATGCGAACGCCGAACGTCTCGCCGAGAATTACAACTTCGCCCTCCGCGAAGCGCCGGTCACCGACATACACATCGATCGGCTCACCCGCCAGACGATCCAGTTGAACCACCGAGCCGCGGCCAAGGCGCAGGATCTCCTGCACTGTCATCGAGGTGCGGCCAAGCTCGATTGAAATCGGAAGCGTCAGGTCGAGTAACATCGAAATGGGAACTTCGCTGTTGCTCGAGCTCTTGCTCAATCCGTTCGCCAGGCCATTCACTTCCGGAGACTTGTAGCTGTCGGTGGCGCCGGGCGCCGTGGTCATGTTGTCCATGTTACTCGAAAGAGATCTGTTGTGATTTGACTTGCTCAGCGTGAACCGAGGCATCGAACTGTGGGACGATTGGAGCAACTCCGTGGATCTCGCCCGCATCGGTGAGTGTCCCTTCCAGACGTACAGCGAGCTTCTGCCCCACTCGCCCCGCAATACCGGCGAACCGCTCCTGGTTTCCAACGACTACCCGGATCGGAACATTGTGCGGTAGCGCGGTCGAGATCACACCGCCTTCGGTCATCGATGCGATGTCGCGCATGGACATGCGGAAGTCTGGAAGCCGAGCCGATATGCCTACGCGCGCTGCACGTAGCGAGTGCTCGGCCATGATGCGGTTCACTGCACGCTCCTGGTCAGATCCAGTCGCGTAGCCCACGCGAGGCTGAACACTGTTGGTGAAGAACTTGTCCAGCACGGCGAACGGGAGACAGATGAGCATGAGCGAGTTCACATCGCCAGCTGTCACTTCGATGTTCGCGACGAGAACCGGATCGTCACGGTTCGCTGTCTGGAGCAGGATGTCGGGGAATGACTCGAACGAGCTTACCTCCAGCGACATCGGAATGTGGTCGGCCCAGATCTCCTGTAGCAGAACCGTCACACGCTCGACCATGCCGCGGATCGCCATACGCTCGACTCGTGTCAGCGGCCGCTCCGCGGAGTAACGCGCGCCCCCGCCGCCGAACAGACGGTCGACCATGAAGAAGGCGAACTCCTGGCCGATGTCCACGATTCCACGCTGGCCGCCCGAATCCGCTATCTCCGTGATGAAGGATGCGCATGGCGTCGGGAGCGAAAGCGTGAACTCGCCAAAGGAGAACTGCTCCACCGCCTGTAGCTTCATTTCGATCTGGCCACGGATGCGACCGATTACCCAGCTCTCCAGCGACTTCACCAAGCGTTCGTACATTGCCTCGAGTGTGCGCAGACGCTCCTTGGACATACGGTACGGACGACGGAAGTCGTACATCTGTATGTTGCTCGGATCATCCGTCTGGCCGGAGAATGGCAGCGTAGTGGAGCCGCCGAGGAGACGGTCGATCTCGCTCTGCGACAGGGTGCCCGAAGCGAGCCGCGCGTCAGTGCTCACTGGATTACGAATTGTGGGAAGTAGACTTTCCGCACCGTGCCGGACGCGAACATCTTCTCCAGTGTCGTGAGAAGCTCGGCCCGTAGTTGGTCGCGTGCCGACGCCTCGGACACCTGCTCGGCCGTCTTGCTGCCGAACAGTCGCAGGATGGTATCGCGCAGCTCAGCGTCGCGGCCCTTCAGGAGTTCGAGGGTACCAGCATCCTTTACCTCCAGGGCCACGGATAGAAGCAGAAAGCGCGTGCCGCCGGATCCCGCCGGATTGAGGACCAGATTGTCTATCTGGTAGATCGGAGCCGCTTCATTCTTTTTTCCCTCGCCTTCTTTCTTGGTGTCGTGACTCTCGGCGGCGGTTGACGCTGGCGCAGGGCTGGCCGAGAGCCGCGGACCCAGGACGACGAGACCCACTGCGGCTCCCAGCGCGAGTCCAGCGGCAATTCCACCCACGAGTGGGAGCATCGCTGCGATGCCTCCTTTTTTGGGTGCCTCGACTGCTTCGGTCGGCGGGGTCGTCTCTTCTGCCATGCGTCGTGGTCTGCGCGAAGTGGTGGCTCTAGCTTGCGAGTTGCGTCGCCGATAAAAGCACGCGACATACCACTACTTGGCACGATCAGTTAGCACACCGTAAGTCGTATAGCAACAACAGCTTACGACGTGCACACACGATCACGTAGCGTCGCTCGACCCATGGCAAAAAGGGCAGCTCGGCAAATATTGCCGAGCTGCCCTCGGTTGTTTTTGCCGTTCAGGCTATCTCTTCAGGTTGACCAGCTCCTGCAGCATGTCGTCGCTCGTTGTGATCATCTTGCCATTGGCCTGGAAGCCGCGCTGCGTGATGATCATCTCCGTAAACTCCTGCGCCAGATCGACGTTGGACATCTCCAGCGCTCCGCTGGCGATCGTCGACGAGGTCTCACGACCTGAGTAACCGATCACGGGTGAGCCCGAGTTCGCTGACACCGTGTACATGTTGTCACCGGCGCGTTCCATCCCTTCCGGGTTGTTGAAGCTAGCCAGCGCAACCTGGGCAAGTGCCTGGTTTGTACCGTTGGAGAACGAGCCCACGATTGTGCCGTCGCGGCCCACCGTGATGCGTTGGAGCGAGCCAGCGGTGTAGCCGTCCTGATCGCGGATCAGCGCAGAGTTGCCGGTTGCGAACGAGGTGATCCCCGTCGCGCCCATGCCGGGATCCAGCTTGATCGACACATCAGCGGCGTTACCCGCGGGCTTGAACTTGATCGCCGGAATCGTGGATGATGCGACGTCGAGCGTACCGTCGCTCTTGAACATGAGCGAGCCGGGGCCAAAGGTGGACGGCGTGCCGCCACCGTTCAGGCTGGAAAGGTCAACCCTGATATCCCACTTGTTCGACGCAACCTTCCACGCAACGAGCGTGATGTCGTGCTTGACACCGAGCGAGTCGTATACCCCCTTGGACGTCTGCGTTACCGAGCCTACGTTCTCCGGTGCCGCAAGCTCGGCGTCCGTCGGCTTGGCCGGGTCGGCAGCAACAATCAGCGGCGCTGAAGAATCGAGGTTCCCGGACAGTCCCGCTTGAGTCGTCGCTTTGGCTGGTGCCGTCTGCCCTGCTGGAAGCTTGATGTCGGTAAGTGCGCCACCCAGCACTCCGTTCGTGGCCATGCGGCCCTGCACCACAAAGCCGTTGGTCGGAGAGACCAGGCGACCGTCGGCATCGAGCTGGAAGTTGCCGGCGCGCGTAAAGAAGCTCTGGTTGCTGCCCTGACCGACGACAAAGAATGAATTGCCTTGGACGGCCATGTCCGTCGTGACGCCGGTCGTTTCCAGATTGCCCTGCGTGAAGATCGTGTCGATGCTGGCGAGTTGCATGCCCATCCCCACCTCGAGCGGATTGATGCCGCCCTGGCCCGCGACCGGACGTGTGGCGCCCGTGAGCACCTGTGAGAAGCTCTCCTTGAAGGTGGCGCGACCAGTCTTGAAGGCTGTCGTATTTACATTGGCGATGTTGTTACCGATGACATCCATCCGGGTCTGGTGATTTCGTAGACCGGAGACGGCGGAGAAGAGCGAGCGTTGCATGTGAAGGTCCTATTGTATGTGTTGACGCCGATGAACTACGGCGCATGATGATGAAGTTGGTTGAGCTATTTCAGTTGCACTGCGAACTTCCTGACTACCGGCTCAACCGACCGCTGGAGTATCCGCGGCGGGAGTTGTGACGGGATCTGATGTCTGCGGCCGGAGCAGCTGCGCCAGATTGTCCAGCTTTGTGTTCACGTTGATGAGCTGCTCCACGCTCGAGAACTGCGCGAGCTGTGCTGCCAGCTCCTTTCCGTCCATCGGATTGAGCGGGTCCTGGTTTTTCATCTCTGTTACGAGCAGCTTGACGAACTGGTCCTTTCCCATTGCACCACCGGCTGCCTGCGTAATCGCGGACTGTGCGTTGCTTCCACCAGTCGCGGTCGCGGCCGACGTCGAAGTATCTCGTGACGCGGTGATTCCGTTGATTCCAATCACTTCTGCTTCCCTCCCTGCTGCTCTCTGCGAGAGCGCTGTCGGGCTTCATCCGCGTCCTGTCGGTTGTCCCGGTAATTGGGCGACGGCTGCCCCTTCTGGGCGTCCTGGTCGCTTCCACGGCGCGGGGTCCATCCCGCGCCAGAGTCAGCGGCTGTGGAGGCGACGTGAATTGAGCCCGCCTCCAGGCCGTGATGTTCAAGTGCATGCTGCAGCTCGCCCACGCGTAACGACATGCGATCGGCTCTGTTCGTGTCGCCAAGTGATATAGCGGTGTCTACGGCGCCCCCACGGAGCTGAACGGTGATGCGATCTGTGCCCCCATTCGCGTTGTCCAGATCGAGCGTCACATGCGACAGCGGTTGTGCTGGCGTCGCGTCGCGCACGTCCAGCATCCGTCCCACCCGTTCGGCCGCGTCGCTCTGCGCTACAATAGGTGCTCCATCCACTCGCGCGGAGGTGGCGCCCGGTTGTGCTACTTGGGCGACGTCCGCCACATGCGCGATCTGTGCGACGTCTGCGACGCGTGCGGTTTGTGCTGGCCCAGCAGTTGTGCTTACCCCCACTTCCGGCTCGGACGATCGGCGCTGCTGGTGTCCGAAGCCGTTAGATGCGCTACCACCCGCGCTGCCTGACTGCTGAGATAAAGTCGCTGGCGCGGCGACACCGACGTGTGACATGCGGCTCAAAAAGCCGTTCATTGCGTGTGCATCACCGCCGGGCCCCGTCGCATCACTTCCTGCTACGTTGCCCTGCGCCAGCGCCAGTCCTACCGCGCGTGAGACGCTTTCGTTCATGTGTGTGGTATCAGCAATCGAGCCCCACGCGGCAGCTCCTCCACGATTGGAAAGCTCTACGTGTCCAGGGTCACGCGCGCCGAGAGTTCGCAGCCCTTCCTGTGCTGCTATCTGTGCCAGATGTTGATACGCGACAGTGTTGTCGTACGAGCCATCGATCTTCACATCAGCCGCCAGTCCAAGCGAGTGCTTGGATGACTTGGTCCATGTTACGACGTCTCCCGGACGCGTTCGGCCCTGCTCGTACAGAAACTCCTGCCGAGCCTGCGGCCGGAACCCCTCGACCATCTTGACATCGTGTCCGTACTCATCGCGCATCCGCGAAGCCACTCGTCCAAGACGTGCGCGAAAATCGGGGTTCAGCGCGTCGGCTTCCGAGTTAACGTCGGTTACCGACGCGGCGCTCGCGCCCGCCCGCGCTTCGGGGATAACCGTGCCCGTAGGGTTCGACGCGATATCTTTGGCTGCGCCGGCAGTGCCAGCTCCACCAGCTCCTTCCGCAACCCCATTCACGCTCGCGTCGAGCTCTGACACGGCACCGGTATCCTTATCGTCTTGGGGCACAGGTGCGTTACGCGGGTGGAGCATCGCTGCCAGGCTTGCCGCAAATGCGTTTTGCGGTGCATCGCCTGCGTTGTCCTGCACGCTCCTTCTGCGTACCGACGCTGATGATTCTACCGGCGACGCCTCCCACGAATTGGTACCGCTAATTGCGCTCATACTCACTGCTCGCCCCCAACATCACGAAGTGTCGCGCGCATGATCGTCGCCGCGCGCTGGGTGGGAAAGGTCCCGAGAATTGCTGCCTGCTGCTTGTTCGACAGTGACGCGAGAATGGCGCGTACATCACTGTCGTCCATCTGCTCCAGCACACGAGCTGCATCTCGCGCTTGCATTGCGCCAAACACTTTGGCGAGCTTTCTTCCCGTGATCGTGTCCTGGGGTGTCGCCGTCGCAACAGCTTCGTTCCTGGTCGGGCTGACCTGAGCGCTCGCGAGCAGCACCGGTGCAGCTGCGGGCGTACTGCCAGCCATACTACCAGCCATACTACCGGCTACACCCGCGGTAGCACTCGTAGCCTGAGTCGCGCCTGGCTCATCGGGCAGCGCGGCCGCAAGCTTGGATGATGTATCGTGCTTTGCGGCAGCTGCGTTTGCGGCAGCTGCGTTCGCGGCAGCTGCGTTCGCGAAATCAGGCTTTGGCTCTCCGGTCTTTGCCACCGCGGCAGCCTTGGGCGCCCGCATCATCACTGCGCCGGTGGCGATTCCAAGACTCAATCCAAAAGCTGCCACAAACGGAATCAACATGCGCTTCATCGCGCTTCGCCATGCGTGTGCCGCGATAGTGCGATGTCGTCCATCGTGCGGCGGTCCGTCTGTTCTTCTGAGAGTCGGTGCGACGCCTGATGCCGGTCGCGCAGTCTGTCCAGAATGCGACGATCCTGTAACGCGCCGGTCAGTGCCTCCTTAACCTCCGAAACAGTGTGCCCGGCCGCACCAACAGCGTCGGTCGCGTTCTCGATCTGTCCGTCCAGAGCTCCGAGAAGGAAAGCAAAATTGGACAACTCCCCCACAGATCGCGCTGCGCCCGGAGTGGGAAGATCGATTCCCGCCTCGCGAATGGCACGCAGATCGTCCAGTGTCCCCTGCGCATCGCGCTCATCACCCAGTGCTTGCACCAGTTGAGTCGCAAGATTGCGCTCTTTCTTTTCCCGCAGATCCAGCACCTGTTGCAGACGAAAACGGAACATTGCTACGCGACCTTTCTGTTCGAGTGTAAAATGCGTGTGGCCAGATCGCCCATCTTCGCGGCGGTCTGAACCATGGGTGATGTCTCGTCAGCGCGCTGTTGAAGAAGGCCCAGCACGTCTTCCCTGTGCTCGACCGCCGCGTCAACCGCTGCGTTACTTCCCTTCTGATATGCGCCGACGAGAATCAGGTCCTCTTTCTCGCGGTATGTCGCCTCCATGCGCAGGATCGTCTCCGCGTGCGTGCGCTGCGCAGCAGATATCACGTGGTCCCGAACGCGACTCTTGCTCTCGAGGATGTCGATGGAGGGGAAGTGTCCCGCCGACGCCAGCTTGCGCGTTAGCACGATGTGACCATCGAGGATGGAACGCGTAGCGTCCGCGACAGGCTCGTTGAAGTCATCGCCGTCCACCAGCACGGTGTACACGCCGGTGATTCCGCCCGCGCGTGCGTTTCCGGCACGCTCCAACAGGCGTGGAAGCGACGCGAATACGGAAGGTGGATAACCCTTGGTCGTCGGCGGCTCGCCGGTCGCCAGCCCAATCTCGCGCCACGCCATCGCTACCCGTGTCACGGAATCAAGCATTAGCAGAACATCCTTCCCTTGATCGCGGAAGTACTCCGCGATGGCTGTCGCCACAAGCGCACCGCGTGCACGCACCAGCGCTGCCTGATCACCCGTGGCAACAATCACGACCGATCGAGCCAACCCTTCCGCGCCAAGCGAATGCTCCAGAAAGTCACGAACTTCGCGACCACGCTCACCCAACAGCGCAATCACGTTCACATCAGCCTTTGCGTGCTTCGCGATCATTCCAAGAAGAGTGCTCTTCCCAACCCCTGATCCCGCGAAGATGCCGATGCGCTGACCGCGGCCGATCGTTAGCATTCCATCGATCGCGCGTACGCCAGTCTCCAGCGGCTCGTCGATCATTCGCCGCTCGAGCGGGTTCGGTGGCTCAGCGGTGAGCGGTACGCGCTCGAGCGTATCCAGCGGTCCGAGGCCGTCGATTGGATGACCCAGCCCGTTCAACACACGCCCCAACAGCGAAGGCCCAACGTCAACACCAAACGAGCGGCCAAGCGGCTGAACGAAGCTTCCCGCGTGCAGACCGTCCAGTTCGCCGAGTGGCATCAGGATCACGCTGTTCTCGTGAAACCCGACAACCTCGGCCAGAATGGATCGGTCATCCGTGAGACTCGTGACGCGGCATAGCTCGCCCACGCCAACATCTAGCCCAGTCGCTTCTATCACGAGCCCCACCACACGCGTCACGCGACCGTACCGATCAAAGCGTGGCGTGTTGGCAACCCGGTCGAGCAGCGACTCAAGCATTGGTGCGTGTCAGTTGACGGTAGAGGCGCTCCAGCGCGGTATCCACACGCCCGTCGATGATGCGTTCACGTCCCTCTACCACACAGCCACCCGGCTGGATGCGCGAGTCCGCCATCCAGCGCACGTCACGGTTCGGGGCAATCACAATTGCATCACCGCTACCTTCCGGCACAGGAAGCGTCAGCAACGAAAGATCGTGCGGGTTCACGCGCACTCTCATGGCTTGATCGATTGGGAACTCGGTCAGCGCGCGACGCACCAGCTCCGCGATTCCCGCTGGGTTGGAGCTGATCTCTCGCCCCACAACATGCCGCGCTATCGTGACCGCCAGGGCGGCTATGTTCTCGCTCACGCACTCCTGCCACTTCGCCTCATTCTCACGGATGCTGTCGAGTGCAGCCTCGGCGGCCGTGATCGCGCCACGAATGCGCTCGCGTTCGGCCGATTCACCCGCTACTCTGCCTTCCTCGTATGCGATGGCTCGAACGTCTTCCATCCTCCGCTCGTGCTCGTCGCGCAGCCTTTCCTCAGCTTCGCGCTGGATCTCTACTCTCGGCTGCTCATCCACGTAATCGGACGTGCCGACGCCGTGCCACGCAGACACGGCGAGGTCGCCTGGAGCCCAGCGCTCAGGAGCGGCCTTCAGCGCATCTCCCTGGAGCATGCCCGGCCTACTCGACGAACGCATCTTCCGACCCGCCGCCGCCCAATGTGATCTCGCCCGCTGCCTCGAGTGTCCGTACCTGCGCCACAACTTGTGCCTGTGCGGCCTCCACATCCCGCAGTCGCACTGCACCCAGCATCGACATCTCGTCCTTGAGAGCCGTCACCGCGCGCTGCGACATGCCACCCATAATCCGCGTTCGGAGCTCCTCCTTTGCGTTCTTGAGCGCCAGCGATAGCGTCTTTGCGTCCACCTCGCGTAGCAGCCGCTGCAGCGAGCGATCATCCAACTTGCTCACATCGTCGAAGATGAACATCAGGTTCTTGATCTGCTCGCACAGCTGCGCGTCGCGCTCCTTGATCCGATCGAGTAGATCCTTCTCGAGCGTTCCCGATACGTGATTCAGCACGCTTGCCACCGCGTCCGGTCCGCCCGCCGCGCGTAGTCCGCGCGTGAAGCTCAGGTCCGTCTCGTTGCTCAATGCCTTCTCCACCAGCAACATCATGTCGGGCGCGACCTTC
>JBBSHV010000069.1:0-11847 GCA_038232435.1 Gemmatimonadales bacterium
ATGCCACAGCCGGATTCTTCCGCGCGCACGGCGCGACTCGTCATGGCCGGCGCTATCGCCGCGCTGCTTGCATTGCTTGCGCTCGCGCTGGCCGGTATTGGCTACAGGGCGGGGTGGTGGGGACTGTCCGCGGCCTTCCGTCCGAAGCCTTTGACCGGGCACTCATGGCGTCGCACACCATGGGGTGGGAGACTGTCACGACTGACAGCGTTGTGGGCCGCATTGAGGCGACAGCGACGACCCGCTGGTTCGGGTTCAAGGACGATATCGTGGTGCGCATACGGCCGACCGACAGTGGCAGCCGCGTTGACGTGCGCTCCGAGTCACGGATCGGTGGCAGCGACGTCGGCACCAACGCCGCACGGATCAGAGAGTTCTCTCGTCTGGTCCGTGCGGCGCGCTAGAGTTGGAGTAAGGCGGCACAGTAGCGGCCTCGTGCGGCTGAGGATCGCATTGCGCAACGGCCGGTCGGGCGCGCCGGGTGACGCGCCCGACAAGAATTTCTTCGAGGCGTTCGCGCATTATGTATGCGAGGTAGACAGCTTTGGGAAAGACAGAGAGCGATAGCACGGCAATAGGAATCTTCCAGCTGCGGTACGCGCGGTCGATCATCTTCAACTCAGCTACAGCCGCGGAAAACTCGCGCTGTTTCAGACTAAGTTTTCCGTGCGCCAGCGCCAGTTCGCTGCGTACGCGTAGCTGCGCCATGCTCAGCGCGCCGCGTTCGGTGGGCGAGAGAGTAGTATCGGAAGTGTGTTTATCCAGAACTTGGGTGACGGTCGCCAACATCCGGACCATGTCGCTGCCCAGATTGTTTCCATGTACACGACGGCGTATCAGCGGCTTGCGTTGGTACGCCATGCGCACCCCCTGCTTGGCGAGTCGAAGCCACATGTCCAGATCCTCGGCCACGCGGAGCCGATCGTCGAACATGCCCGCCTGAATCATCGTCTCACGCCGTGCCACAACCGCTGAAGGAATAACCGCGCACTTGCCCAGCAGCAGCGACTGCAGAGTGACGTCACCCACGGAGGGATAGAACTCCATGTACGTACGCCCCACAGCCACTGGATCGCCCTCGATCCAGGCGTCGGCGTAAACCAGAGAAACGTCCGGGTGGTTTGTAAGGAACGTCACCTGCTCCGCAAGGAAGTTGGGCTCCCACCAGTCGTCGCCGTCGAGCAGGGCGATGAGCGGTGCACGCGCGGCGAGTATCCCGGTATTCCGCGCGCCTGCGAGACCGCGGTTCTCCTGGCGGATGTACCTGATTCGCTCGTCACAGCGCTGGCCGACGACTCGCGCAATCTCCTCGCCGTCCGGCGCGCCGTCGTCCACCACGATGATCTCGAAGTCGCTGAACGACTGCTTGAGCACAGAGTCGAGCGCGTCGCCGATGAAATCGGCCACCCTGTAAGCGGGCACGATCACGCTCACCGCCGGCGCCGCTACGGCGAGGTTAACCGGGGCACTGCGTTCAACCATAGCCACAGGTACATCGCTTTGTGCCAGGTGCTCGAACATTCGGCTCCGCGGTAGTAGGGGGGAACCGCTCGCACCAAGGTCCCCACCCGGCCATCCCCGTATTCAAGAACTGTTCCCGAAATCCATGGCGACGGTCGGCACGACATGCCCCATGCGCACCGACGATTCGGCCGCGGGTACGGCTCCACCCGGTGGGCCTCTGCCAAGTGTCGCTCACGCGCTACACTCGAGCAGTAGATCGGCGACACCCCTGTACGTGCGGCTCTCCGTGACGCCAAGGACCCCCGCTGGCATGAGGTGCGCGAGCGTCAAGCCGGCGGTGGGATGCTGCACCTTTGTCTCCAAGTGGTACTGGCCGCGCGTGACGTTGGCGAGGAAATCATAGTTCACCGTAAAGCGCCGGCCGCTCTCGATCGGATCGAGCCCCAGCTCGCGAGCCTGCACGTTCGCTTCGTACACCACGAGGCCGTCGGTCGAGCGGTACAGCGTGACACTGAAGAAAATGTCCTTGAGCCGCTCATGGGCCAGATAGTCAACGGAGAAGCGAAGGGGAGTCCCCGGAGCGACCATCTCCGCTGATCCGCCTTCGATCGTCGTCAGCTTCGCGCCGACAATCGCTGCCACGGTCCCGTTACCGGCAGAGGTGCCGTCGGCCGACAGGGCGGCGGCCGCGGTGAGATACGAGCCGATCACCTCCTGCACCGGCCCCACAGCCTGCACTCGTGAATGGAGGTAAACCGCGCGATCGCACAACTCGGCCACCGACTGCAGGTTGTGCGAGACGAACACTATCGCCGCGCCCTCATCCTTGAACGCCTTCATCCGGGCGATGCACTTGGCCTGAAAGCCCATGTCGCCGACGGCCAGCACCTCGTCGATTATGAGTACGTCGGGACTCAGGTGGGCGGCGATAGAGAAGCCGAGGCGCGCGTTCATGCCGGAGGAGTAGCGCTTCACCGGAGTGTCGATGAACTGCTCGATCCCGGCGAAATCCACGATTCCCTCAAGTGCGCGAGTGATCTCAGCGGCGCGCATTCCCATGATCGCGCCCTGGAGGTACACGTTCTCGCGGCCGGTAAGGTCGGGATGGAATCCAGCCGCTATCTCGATCAGCGCGCCGACGCGGCCGCGCACATGAGTCTGGCCCGTCGTGGGACGGAGGATCTTCGTCAGCAACTTCAGCATCGTCGACTTGCCGGCGCCGTTCGGGCCAATGATGCCGACTGCCTCGCCGGCAGCGACCGACAGGCTCACGTCATCGACTGCCCAGAAGTCGTTTGCCGCCAGCCGGTCAGCGGGCGGTGCTCCGCCGCGGAGACGGCGGGCGAGTGCCGGAACAAGGTCGCGAAGACTGTCGTGGCGCTCGCCGCGACGAAAGCGCTTGCTGACGTGCTCCACCTGGATTGGGAATGTGGCCATCTCAGACGTACTCTGCGAAGATGGATTCCAGCTTGTGGAATAGCAGCGAGGCCAGAACCAGACCGCCGATGCTCCACAGCGCGGCATAAGCCAGATACCATGGGCTCCACGCGAGTACCTGTTCCCCCTTGCTCGAGATCACGATGAGCGGCCGAAGCAGGTTGTGCCCATCCACCGCGCTCAGGCGCAGTCCTTCAAGAAGTGGGGACAGCGGGTTGAGCATCATCAACGCGCCCCGCCTTCCGAATGCGGCGGGCTCAAAAAGCACCGGTGTGAAAAAGATGCCAAACGTGAGCACCACTTGCACGATGTATTTGATATCGCGGAAGAAGAGATTGGCGCAGCTAACGGCCAGCGAGACTGCGGTGGTGAACAGGAAGAGCAGCAGCGCCACCACCGGCACCCAGAGAAGGGCCAGCGTGGGTCGCACACCCAGAACGAGGAGCAATACCGCCAACGCGGCCGAGCCGATGGCCGAGTCGACAGCCTGGGCAAGGGTGGCAGAAACCGGCAGTACTTCTCGCGGGAAGTAAACCTTGGTCACCAGGTTCGCGTTGCTCACGAGACTGGCAGTGGCGAATCCAAGCGCGCCGACAAAAAAGGCCCACGCCACACCTTTAACGCCCATGCGAGCAACGTCTTCAGCGACGAGCGAAGTCCCAGCGTAGTATGCCATCGCGAACCGCACGATGAGGCCGGACAGGACCACCAGCATGGGCATGAAAATGGCCCATCCGAAGCCCATGACCGCCTGCTTATAACGCAGGCGAACGTCGCGGAGCGTCAGCTGATACAGCAGGTCGCGATGAGACCTATAGTCGAGGACGATCTCCGCAAGAGCGGAACGCGGCGGATCGTCCTCGGCGTCACTCATCTTTTCGCCTAAGCTGTCGCTCAGGGTGCGGGTGCGGCCGCGCTCCGGCAGATCCTCACCGGTTTCTGGTGACCCGGACGTGAGCCCGCGGGGCGTATCTGTAATAGGAATCAAGAGTCGAGTGATACAGTCTGCTGAGAGTTACCTGCCGGCCTGGTTCCTGCCTACACCGGGCGGGGCGGTGTTACATCAACCAGTGTCGTCGTCTGTGTGAAGATACCGAAGTCCAGATCCGACGTGAGTTTCACTCACCTGCTGGCAAGCCGCGGACCAGAGACACGAAACCGATAGCGGCGTACCCACGCCGTTAACGTTCGTTCCCGGCCGGTGTCCCACAGCTGGCAATCAGCTACAAGGGTGTTCGATTGGCGGCATCTGTCGATACTGTAGCCAAACACCCGTCCGTTACTCCAGTCCGCCTCGAAATTCTTACAGAACCTTGCACAATCACACCCTTGGCTGATATGCCGGCCGGTACCCCGGCTCCGGTTCCGGAAGCGTGGCGAAGAGAGCGGCTAAAAGCGCGGATAAAAGAGCGACAAATCGCGTTGGCGCTGGCCGCGCTTGGCGCGCTCGCGATTGTGGCGCTCACGGCAATCCCAAGCAGCGGCATGGAGGCGGAGGACGTGACGCCGTGGTGCATCGCGTGCGGCTACCTCGGCGGCGTTGACTTCGCACTCAACGTGCTCCTTTATGTCCCCTTCGGCCTCGGGTTGGGAGCGATGCGGTTTCGCATGCGCTCAGCCATGGCCGCGGTTTTTGTCACTTCGCTCGCGGTGGAACTGCTTCAGATCGGCGTCATCAATGGACGGGACGCGACCCTCGGTGATCTCATGGCCAATACAATGGGCGGGCTTATCGGAATATGGATCGGGTCGCGGTGGCGCAGCCTCGTTTACCCCCGCGCCTCCGAAAGCCTCCGGCTGGCGGGGATATGGGGCCTGCTCTGGCTCGGGCTCGTTGCCGCATCGACCTGGGCAGTCGGGGTGGACATCCCGGAACCGCCATGGTGGGCACAGCTCGCGCTCAAGGATCACGAGCCGGAGACTTTTAGAGGCCGCGTACTCGAGACGAGCATCGGCGGAATCACGGTGCGCAGCGACTCGGTAGAGAACAGCGCCGCGGTACGGGGGGCCCTGCTCGATGGAGCGCCCGCCACGGTGAAAGCTGTGATCCCGGGACCCAGCGGCATGCGATCTATAATGTTTGTGATCGCGGACAGCACGGAGGTGCCGATCTTCACTGTGGCACAGGATGGACACGATGGAGTGTTCCAGGTGCGGACACGGGCTGGAACGGTGCTCGGTCTGCAAGGTCCGAGCATCCGCCTACCGGGCGCCTTCCGCGCCACTCCAGGCGACACAGTTATGCTAACAGGTCAGCAAACGCGAAGGTTTATCAGCATCACCGCCCAGCAGGGCGGAGCTCGGGTCACGCGAACCGTGAAGGTCAGCCCGAACTGGTCATGGAGCTTCTTCCTTCCCTTTGAGTACACGGTTGGCCCTGGAAGCTGGCGTGCGACCGCGGTCTGGATCGCTCTCCTCATACTTCCGCTGGGATACTGGTTGGGAAGAGCCGCTGGACTGGGAGCAGCGGCGGGATCCGGCACCGTCCTGATGACCCTGATTCCGACAAGCTTTGCGGTGATCGGTCTCTGGGCTATTCCGCGCCTGGGTGGCCTCGACCCCTCGGACTGGATAGAATGGTGCGCCTGGGTTCTGGGCGCCGCTATTGGTGTCGCTACCGCATTGGTATCGGCTCGGTGTCCGATGCGTTTATCCGATGTTACTGACTCAGATATTGAGTCAGATGTTACTGATTTGCATGGAGCACCAAACTGGCGTCCAACCCGAGAGCTCATATGAAGGCAGTAGTACTGGCCGGCGGACTCGGCACGCGTCTCTCAGAGGAGACAGCGATACGGCCGAAGCCGATGGTCGAGATAGGTGGGCTGCCCATACTGTGGCACATTATGAAGATGTACTCCGCCCATGGCATCAACGATTTTGTAATCTGCTCTGGGTACAAGGGGTACGTAATCAAGGACTACTTCGCCAGTTATCTGATGCGAATGACCGACGTCACCTTCGACTTGCGTCAGAACACGATGCAGCTGCACCGAGGCGATGCAGAACCGTGGTGCGTGACGGTGGTCGATACCGGCGATAACTCGATGACCGGCGGCAGGCTGCGCCGCGTGCGCGAATACGTGAAGGACGAGACCTTTTGCATGACGTATGGCGACGGTGTGGGCGACGTGAACATCACCGAGTTGATCGCCTTTCACCGCGAGCGCGGGCGCCTCGCAACGCTGACGGCCGTACAGCCCTCGGGGCGCTTCGGGGCTCTCACCATCCCGCACGGCGATACCACTGTCACGGGTTTCAAGGAGAAGCACGACAACGAGGCCACGCTGGTGAACGGCGGATTCTTCGTACTCGAACCAGGGGTGATAGACTACATCGATGGCGACAGCACGGTGTGGGAAAACGGACCGCTGCAACGCCTCGCCGCCGAGGGAGAACTATCGGCTTTCCGGCATGATGGGTTCTGGCAACCGATGGATACATTGCGCGACAAGGAACTGCTGGACCGCGCGTGGCGCAGCGGCAACGCGCCGTGGAAGGTCTGGTGACGGCCTCAGCACCGTACAACACACATAACATGCACAGCCCGATCACGGCCGACAGAAAGTCAAGCACCTCAATACTACCGCTGACAATCCAAACGATGGAAACCTTTTGCTGCCGTGGCTGCGCCACGCCTCTCGATATCCCGTTTCTAGACCTCGGCATGCAGCCGCTCTCGAACCGGTATCTGACGCGTTCAGAGCTTACGCACATGGAACCGTTCTATCCGCTGCGCGTTTTCTTCTGCCCGGAGTGCTACCTGGTGCAGTTGGAGGAGTTCGAGAGCCCGGAGGCAATCTTTGGCGACTACGCATACTTCTCGTCGTACTCCGACAGTTGGTTGGAGCACGCGCGGCGCTACGTTGAAAACATGGTGCAGCGCTTCGAGTTGAATGAGCGAAGCCGAGTGGTCGAGATCGCGAGCAACGATGGTTATCTGCTGCGCAACTTCGTTCAGCGGGGAATTCCCTCACTCGGGGTGGAGCCGGCGCGGAACGTTGCGGAAGTGGCGCGGGAAGCGGGCATTCCCACATTGTCGAAGTTCTTCGGGCGAGCCACGGCTCAGGAGATAGTCGACGAAGGCGGGCACGCGGACCTTGTTATCGGCAACAATGTGCTGGCACATGTGCCGGACCTGAATGACTTTGTCGGTGGTCTCAGCATTCTGCTTGCGCCTGACGGCGTGCTGACGATGGAGTTTCCGCACCTCGAACGGTTGCTGGAAGAGAACCAGTTCGACACGATCTATCACGAGCACTTCTCCTACTTCTCCCTCCTGGCGGTAGAGCAGGTCTTCGCGCAAAAGGGAATGACGGTGTGGGATGTCGAGGAGCTCCCGACGCACGGCGGCTCGCTTAGGATCTACGTGAGCCACTCGAGCGCGGGGCGAGAGGTGACTCAGCGTGTTCAGGATCTCAGGCAGCACGAGCAGTGTGCGGGATTACGTGACGCCGGGACTTACGATGCTTTCGCAAGACGTGTCGAGGCAATGAAGCGCGACTTTCTCGACTTCTTCATCAAGGCAAAGCGCGAGGGGAAGCAGGTCGTGGGGTACGGTGCGCCGGCCAAGGGGAACACCATGCTCAATTACTGCGGCATCAGGTCAGACTTCATGGACTACACCGTGGACCGCAGCCCGCACAAGCAGAATCATTTTCTCCCCGGCAGCCACATCCCGATCCGCCATCCAGACACTATCAGCGAAACCAAGCCTGACTACGTATGCATCCTACCGTGGAATCTGAAGGACGAGGTGCGGCAACAGCTGTCCGGAATCTCCGCTTGGGGAGGAATGTTTGTCGTGTTGATTCCCGTGGTAGACGTTCTCTCGGATATGCTGTGATATTTCTTCTCGGACGCGCTCGCGGGGCTGTTCAATGAAAGTTCTCGTCACCGGTACTGAGGGGTACCTGGGCTCGCTACTCGCGCCATTACTCATGCAGCGCGGGCATGACGTCACGGGACTGGACACCGGCTACTACAAGGAAGGGTGGCTGTACAACGGCAGCCGGCTCACGCCCCGCACGCTGAACAAGGATCTTCGCGAAGTGACCGCGGACGACCTGGTCGGGGTTGAAGCTGTGGTGCACCTGGCCGAGCTGTCCAATGACCCGGCTGGCCAACTCGCGCCACACATCACGCACGAGATCAATCACAAGGGATCGGTGCGGCTGGCACAATTGGCAAAGGCAGCCGGTGCGCAACGATTCGTGTACACATCTTCGTGCAGCGTGTATGGCGTTGCGTCTGGTGACTATGTGAACGAGGAGTCGCCGGTGAACCCGCAGACGGCGTACGCGGTGTGCAAGACTCTGGTCGAGCGCGATGTCGCACCGTTGGCGGATGATAACTTCTCGCCAACCTTTTTGCGTAATGCGACGGCATTCGGCGCGTCACCACGCATGCGATTTGACCTGGTGCTGAACAATCTCGCGGGACTTGCCTGGACCACTGAAGAGATCGCCATGACGAGCGACGGCACGCCCTGGCGGCCACTGGTGCACGCGCTGGACATAGGCAAGGCGATAGCGTGCGCGCTGGACGCGCCGCGGGAGAATGTACACAGGCAGATCTTTAACGTCGGCGACACGCGGCAGAACTATCGCGTGCGCGAAGTGGCGGAGATAGTGGCGGGCGCGTTCCCGACCTGCCAGCTGTCGTTTGGCGACAGTGGATCGGATAACCGCAGCTATCGTGTATCGTTCGACAAGATCCATGCGGCGCTACCGGCATTCTCGTGCGAGTGGGACGCGGCTCGCGGTGCGCAGCAGCTGCGGGATCTATTCGAGCGTATCGACATGACGCCGGACATCTTCAACGCTCGCCCGTTCACGCGGCTAAAGGAGCTGGAGCACCTGCTCAGGACTCACCAGATCGATACGAACTTTTACTGGACTGCGTGATGTTGTTCACTGAGGCTCCGCTCGCGGGTGCCTACATCATCGATCTCGAGCGACGGGAAGACACGCGCGGTTTTTTTGCGCGTACTTTCTGTGCCCGCGATTTTGAGGAGCGAGGGCTCAACGCGACGGTCGCTCAGTGCAACGTGTCGTACAATCACGCGCGCGGCACGCTGCGCGGGATGCACTACCAGGAGGCACCAGCGGCGGAGACCAAGCTGGTGCGCTGCACCAGTGGTGCGATTCACGATGTGATCGTGGACCTGCGCCCCGGCTCACCGACGTACCTGCTTCACATGGCGGTGGAGCTTACGGCGGCCAACCGGCGATCGCTGTACATACCCGAGGGATTCGCGCACGGATTCCAGACGCTCACAGACGGTGCGGAGATCACGTATCAGAGCGGCGAATTCTACGCACCGGGTCATGAACGCGGGCTTCGTTATGACGACCCGGCGCTTGGAATCACGTGGCCGTTGCCGGTGAGCGAAATCGCGGACAAGGATCGGGTATGGGCGCTCCTGCCGTCATCTGGCGCCGCGCCGAACGCGACGAATACGACGAACATGCCAGGAACGGAGAAAGCGCACTCATGATAATCGTGGATAAGGCGTTGCAGGCGCGCGCTGAGGCTGGCAGTCCCATTCGAGTAGGAATGGTGGGAGCCGGTTTCATGGGACGCGGGATCGCCAACCAGATCACCAACTCGGTACCGGGAATCGTGCTCGCGGCGATCTCCAACCGCAGCGCTTCGGGCGCGCGGGGTGCTTACGAGGAGGCCGGTGTGCAGGACGCTATCGAAGTGAACGATGTCGGCGCGTTGGAAGACGCGATCCGGGGTGGGCGGCCGGCTTACACCGACGACGCGATGCTGCTTGCGCGCGCCGACGGGATCGACGCGATCATCGAGGTGACCGGCGCGGTGAACTTCGCCGCGGGCGTGGTTCTGGAGGCGTTCGCGCACGGCAAGCACGTCATCCTGATGGACGCGGAGCTGCACGGTACACTGGGCCCGATCCTCAAGGTGTACGCCGATCGCGCGGGAGTCATCTTCACTGACTGTGACGGTGACCAGCCCGGCGTTCAAATGAACCTGTTCCGTTTTGTGCGGAGCATCGGACTCACGCCACTCCTCATCGGCAATAACAAGGGGCTGCAGGATGCGTATCGAACGCCGACGACGCAGCGCGCGTTCGCTGAGAAGTGGGGACAGAAGCCCGAGATGGTCACGAGCTTCGCCGACGGAACGAAGATGTCGTTCGAGCAGGCAATCGTGGCCAACGCCACTGGTTTTACCGTGGCAAAACGCGGAATGTACGGCTATGACCACACCGGCCACGTTGATGAGCTGACAACCCGGTTCGACGTTGACGAGCTGCGTGAGTTGGGCGGAATCGTGGACTATGTGGTTGGCGCGAAGCCGGGTCCCGGTGTATTCCTACTAGCCACGCACGACGATCCAAAACAGCGGCACTATCTCAACCTGTACAAATTGGGTGAGGGTCCGCTGTATTCGTTCTACACGCCGTATCACTTGTGCCACTTCGAGCTTCCGCTGAGTGTCGCGCGTGCGGTGATCTTCAACGACGCGGTGCTCACGCCGCTAGGTGCGCCACGCGTGGAAGTCGTCGCGACCGCCAAGCGCGATCTTGTGGCCGGAGAAGTGATCGACGGGATGGGCGGCTACCTGACATTTGGACAGTGCGAGACCGCCGACGTCACACGTGAGGAGCGACTACTACCGGTGGCGGTGGCAGAGGGGTGCAAGCTGCTCCGCGACGTGGCGAAGGACGAGGTGCTCAGCTACAACGACGTGGAGCTACCGTCGGGGCGACTTATGGATAGGCTTCGCGCGGAGCAGGACGCGTATTTCGCACCCGCGGCAGAACACGTGCAATAGTGTAGTAGGTGCGGCCGGCGGCCGGATATCGGGACACGTTTACGCGTCCAAGCGCGTGCCTAGTCGCCGCACGATCTCATCGCCAATCGCGAGCGATGCCGTTGCACCGGGGCTGGGCGCGTTCAGAACGTGCAGCGCGGATGCACTCTCCAGGAAATAGAAGTCCTGCACGAGATCTCCATTTGGGAGCATCGACTGCGCACGGACGCCAGCGCCACCGGGTAGCAGGTCATCCGGCCGGAGCTCGGGAACGAGGCGTTGCAGTGCCGCGCAGAACAGCTCTCGGCTGAAGGAGCGCTGGATCTCGCGCCAACTCAAGACGGGGTAGCGCGCAAGGAAGCGCCAGAGTCCGGGGAATGCGAGCGCGTCGGCGATATCGCGCGCGTTGACGTCGCGCTTTCGGTAACCTTCACGCGCGGATGCCAATACCGCATTGGGGCCACATTCCACGCCGCCGCCAATCATCCTTGTGAAGTGGACGCCAAGGAACGGGAAGGCCGGGTCGGGCACGGGGTAGATGAGGTGCCGGACCAAGGAGCGACGCTCGGGTCGCAACGCGTAGTATTCGCCGCGAAACGGAACGACGCGCAATTCGGGATGCTCGCCCGCGAGGCGCGCAATTCTATCGCATTGGAGACCAGCGCAGTTGACCAGAACGTCAGCCTCGATTGGACCGATCATAGTTTCGGCGAGCCAGCCGCCTCGTAGAGGCCGAAGTTTGCGCACTCCGGCGCCGGTCAGGACCTGTCCGCCAAGTGTCGTGATCTCCCGAACGAGTGCCGCACAGACGCCGGCGTAGTCCGCGATTCCCTCTTCGGGAACGCGTACCGCGGCAACACCGGCGGCGTGCGGCTCGATCTCACGAGCGCGCTCTGGCTCAAGCCACTCGAGGCCGGCCAGTCCGTTTTGTTGCCCGCGCTCGAGCAGCTCACGCAAACGCGGGACCTCAGTCTCATCCGCGGCTACGACGAGCTTGCCGCAGATCTCGTGCGCGACGCCGTGCGTGCGACAGAAGGCTGTCATCTGACGAATGCCGTCGACGGCGAGACGGGCTTTGAGCGAGCCGGGCTTGTAATAAAGTCCCGCGTGCAACACTCCGCTGTTATGCCCGGTCTGGTGCTGGCCGACGTTGTCTTCTTTCTC
>JBBSHV010000070.1:0-11686 GCA_038232435.1 Gemmatimonadales bacterium
ACGTCGCCCCTTGACGCTAACGCCGCCCGGGACCTGGGGTTCGGGACGCGCGTCGCTGGTGATAGTCGCATAAGGTTACTAAACCGGAACGGGACTTTCAGCACCAAGCGTATCGGTACGCGCTCCGCGCGCGGCCTCGCTCCATACCACGCGCTCCTGGCCATGGGGTGGGGAAGATTTCTCGCCCTCGTCGCTGCATTCTATCTGGTAGTAAACGCAGTCTTCGCGGTTGCTTACGTAGCCGCGGGTCCCGGCGCTCTGGTCGGCCCGGGCTTCGACGAAGTCTCGCGCTCAGCCAGCCTGTTCCTACGCGCCTATTTCTTCAGCGTCGAAACGTTCGGTACTATCGGTTATGGCCATGTGTCACCACTAGGGCTGACAGCGAACATCCTCATCACGATCGAATCCTTCATCGGCCTGCTGAGCGCCGCGCTCACTGCAGGACTGGTCTTCGCGCGCTTCTCGCGCCCGAACGCCGCGGTCGTGTACAGCCGTAACGCCGTAATCGCGCCGTATCGGAACATCTCGGCGTTCATGTTTCGCTGCGCCAACGAACGCAGCAACCAGCTGATCGAAGTTACCGTGCAGATCATCTACACTCGAATCGTGCTGCGCAACGGTGTCCGGGTGCGTGAATTCACCACGCTTCCACTCGAGTTCAGGAAGGTGACCTTTTTTGCCCTGAGCTGGACGGTGGTCCACCCTATCGACGAGACCAGTCCGCTCCGCGGGTGCGCTGCGCAGGATCTCATAGACAACGAAGCTGAATTTCTCATTCTCCTCAGTGGCGTCGACGAGACGTTTTCCCAGCAGGTCCATTCGCGCACGTCATACCGGGGAGATGAGATAGTTTGGAACGCACGGTTCCGGTCTATCTTCGTTGAATCCGCCCTTGAAGGAGTCACCGGGATGGACCTGTCGCGCATCCACGATATTGAGCCCGCTGTCCCCGTCGTCTGAGGCCGCGCCTCGGCACAATACTCGGCTGATCGGTGTCCAAGCCGTCGCATATCATTGCGTGCATAACCAAATACAAGGAGCCACGATGCTCAGACGAGCTACACTGCTATTTCTTGTTCCATCTGCACTGCTATCCCCCCACGTAGCATCGGGCCAGACGCCAGGCCCGATGCCGGACGCGTTTCGCGAGCCGCCCCCGTCAATTTCCGGCTCGGCTACCAGCAACGTAAAATTCACCCCTGACCGCGCTACAGTTCGCATCAGCGTTCAGACCCGAGCTATCAGCGCGGCTACCGCCGCCTCGCAGAACGCGACCAAGCAGAACGCCGTGCTCAGCGCCTTACGCTCGTTAGGCCTTCCTAACGCGCAGCTCTCCACGACCGATTATTCTGTAAGCCCTGAATACCGGTACGAGCAAAACAAGTCTCCCGCGCTGCTCGGGTATACGGTCACCAACACCATCCTGGCTGATGTTCGCGATCTCAAGATTCTGGGCAGAGTACTGGACGCGGCGCTCAGCAACGGGGCCAACATGGTGTCGTCGCTCGACTTCTACGCGTCCAACACTGACACAGCGCGCAGAGAGGCCATAAGCGCCGCCGTCCAGAAGGCACGTGCCGAAGCTGATGTGGCGGCAAGAGCCGCTGGGGGCAGCCTTGGAACTCTGATCTCCCTGAACATTGACGGTGGGAGTCCGTTTCCTCCGCCTAGGCCCATGATGCGCATGGCTGCTTCCGCGCAAGCCGCCGACTCGACGCCGATCAATCCAGGCGAGCAGACGCTCACGGTGAGCGTCTCAGCACAGTGGCATTACGTGCCTGCGCGATAAAGTTTTTTCACGTTCCACAGAAGGGTTTTTTTCACGTTCCACAGAAGGGGCCAAATCGTTGATTTGGCCCCTTGCATATGTATCCGCAATGCGAACGGAGGAGGCCAAGCTTAGATTGAGACTGCCCGTCTAGGCAGGCCCACACCGTACCGCACCTGACAGCAATTGCACAGAGTCATAGCCGTAGCGAACCAGAAGGGCGGCGTCGGCAAGACGACGACCGCAGTGAATCTCGCCGCCTCCCTGGCGGCAGCTGAACACAGAACCCTGCTGGTGGACGCTGATCCGCAGGGAAATGCGACCAGTGGCATGGGCATCGCACGCGATGATATCGGCAAAACGATCTACGATGTACTGATTGGAGCCGCGACTATCGCTGAGGCACGTAGGGTCGGCGAGCGCTTCCGCCACTTGGACGTCCTGCCAGCCGTCCCAGACCTGGCCGGCGCAGAGGTCGAGCTAGTTGACCAGCCAGAGCGCGAGCAGGTAATGCGCAACGCGATCGAGACCGTCCGAGGGGAATACGACTACGTCCTCATCGATTGCCCTCCTTCTCTCGGGCTGATCACCATCAACATGCTCGCGGCGGCCGACGCGCTCATAATTCCACTCCAATGCGAGTACTACGCGCTCGAAGGGCTCTCACAGCTCCTGAACACGGTGCACCGCGTCCAGCAAGGCGTGAATCCAGCGCTCGGCATCGATGGAGTGCTCCTAACCATGTATGACGCTCGGCTCAATCTGAGCAGGCAGGTCGCAAGTGAAGCAAGGGAATACTTCGGCACTCAGGTGTTCGAGACCGTGATTCCGCGCAATATTCGGCTCGCAGAAGCACCCAGCTTTGGGAAGCCAATCATACTGTACGATGTGGCATCGGTCGGGGCCAAGGCGTATATGAGTGTTGCGCGGGAGCTGATTCTGCGGACCAACGAAGCGGCCATCCACGGAGATCGGGCATGAGCACGGACAGGAACCCGCGCAGGCTGGGGCGCGGCCTGGAAGCGTTGCTCGGACAGAAGCAGCACACTACGGCGACGCCGTCCGGAGCCACCGAGGAACCGCGCGGAAATCCTCACCAGGAACCCGAGCCCAACGCGCTGCAGGAGATTCCGGTCGGAGACATCCAGCCTAACCAGTATCAGCCCCGCAAGGAGTTCAAAGCTGAAGAACTCAGAGAGCTGCGGGAGAGCATAAAAGCAGCGGGTCTGCTGCAGCCCGTAACGGTGCGCAAACTCGCTTCCGGCATGGGATACGAGCTTATTGCGGGCGAGCGACGGCTACGCGCGGTAAAATCGCTGGGCTGGGCCAGGATCCCGGCGATTGTGCGCGATTACGACGATCAGACCACTCTCGCGCTGGCCTTGGTCGAGAATCTGCAGCGGGAAGATCTCAATCCAATAGAAGAGGCAGAGGGATATGCCCGCCTCTCAGGCGAGTTTGGTCTCACGCAGATCGAGCTAGCTGAGCTGGTGGGGAAGGATAGGTCCACGATCGCTAACCTGCTCCGGGTGCTACAACTGCCCGCGACGGTCAGGCGAATGTTGCAGACAGGAGATCTCACCCTGGGCCATGCTCGGCCACTCCTGGCGCTCGACAACGACAAGCTCGCTATCCAGCTCGCGACCGAAGCGGTGAAGCACGGTTTGTCCGTGAGAGCGGTGGAAGAGCGTGTCAGGCAGGAAGCACCTCGCAGCGACACCCCGCAGCGCGGCCGCCCCAGAAAGGAAGACACCAGGTCTGCGGAAGTACGGTATGTGGAAGACTCACTGAGACGCCGTCTACAAACTGATGTATCCGTGCTGGCAAAAAAGAATGACAAGGGCGAGCTCCGGATCCACTTCTACTCCACGGAAGACCTCAACAGGATCCTGGAGCTACTCGGAGCAGTGGAATGACCGAGCAATTCCCGAATATTCACAAAGTTATCAACAATGAAGGTAAGTCGTTGAGCCACAATGACTTACGTCCTCTCACTAGAGCCGTAAACGCCTCTTATCCACACTTATCCACAGCTTGTTCGCAAACGCAACAACGGGAAAGCTCACGGTGACAAAGTGACGGCAACGGCACGAGTGGTCGAATACATGGATGATCTGCTCGAGACGGCTACTGTTCCGGATTATTCAAACGCACTGAACGGGCTGCAGCTTGCCAACAGTGGGGCGGTGACAAAGATAGCCGCCGCGGTAGACTTCTCCACACGCACCGTCTCAGCAGCGGGAAGTGTTGGCGCCGACATGCTAATCGTCCATCATGGAATGTTCTGGGGCGGCCTCAAGCGAATTGAAGGGGCCGACTACGCGCGTCTACGAACGCTAATCGAGCATGACATGGCCGTGTATTCCTCGCACCTGCCGCTCGACAGACATCCGCTGTACGGAAACAACGCGCTGCTAGCGACCGAGCTTGGGCTGGAGCCAAGCAACGACTTCGCTCAGTACAAGACCATCTCCATAGGAGTGCGCGGTGTCGCTGACGTAGACACTGGCACGCTGGCTACGCGCGCCGACGCATTCGCCCGCGCACACGGCGGCGTGGCCCGCACTACGCCCATTGCACCGGAACGCAGAACCACTGCATGGGCAGTATGCACCGGCGCCGGCGCATCTAGTGACACGTTGCGCGAGGCAGCAGATACGGGCGTTGACACACTCATAGTTGGCGAGGGACCGCACCACACGGCAGTGGAGGCGGAAGAGTACGGGATAGTCGTGATCTACACCGGCCACTACGCCACGGAAACGCTGGGCGTTCGTGCGCTCGCGGCACATGTATCCGATCGGTTCGGGATTCAATGGACGTTCATCGAGGCTCCCACCGGGCTCTGAACTTCACGCCACCAGTTAACGCCCGTTGACGCCCGTTAATGCCTGTCCACACGTGTTAACACCCGGTATACCCGCTCTTCCACGTCTCGCGCCAACGACCCGGTGACACGCGCTCAATGAGGCCGATGGAGCCGCCATCTTCGTACTCATTGCTCACTATCAGTGCTGGCCGGTGGTTCGCGCGCAGCACAACAGCGGTAAGAACGTCCGTGACCTGAGCGGGAACTTCGCCGCCAGCTGAGTGACGCAGAAAAGCGATGTGATAAGCGCTATCACTCGTAGTCGGTCGCTCAGCGATCACGAACAGTTGCTCTTCGCGCGGGTTTGCTTCGGACGGAATGCTACGTTGCAGCGAAGCCGCAATTACATCCGTACCCTGAAGCTGCAAGCGATACACGCGTCGAGCGAGGAATGGTACGCCGACGAAAACGGAGTCAGACCGCCCCGTGGATAACGTCGCTGCCTGCACGAGCGCGCTGACCAGACGTGCGGAGTCAGGAGCGGACATTCCGGCGAGCGAGTCGATCGACATGCTCTCCGCTCTACCGGTCTCCAATGCGACGCGCCAACCGGGCACTTCCCGCCCGCGCACTATATGGCCCGCCGGCCACGCTGTGCATCCAACGCCTCGCCGCTTGGATACACCTGACTGTAGAGTTGCGGATCCGAACCTTCCCGATCGGCCGAAGAGATCGAGCTTCGTATCAGAAATCGAACGCAGGTCGAACGTGCTCGTATCGCTGTACCGACCTTCCACAAAATCGGGACGCAGGATCGATACGCTATCTGATGCGCCACTCGCGGCAACGATTATCGCGCTTCCGGCCGCTGAATCCCAACCGGATTCCGGAAGTCGGGATGGGAGCGCCGTCCGCGCGTTCCCTTCCGAAGCAACGACCACGCTGGGCGGCTTGGCAGCCTCGTCCCGGCACGCCACCACGCACGCCATCGACGTCACGGCGGCGAAGAAAAGACTACGGTGCATACACTGCATGGACGTAATTTGTAGTCCATGGCGACCCTTGTACACGACGAGGCCTCCGGGACAGGGATGGATATACCAGCCGTGACCGAGCTGGCACCCGCCCGTGAGCGTTGGAGTTGGGCCTGGTACGACTTCGCGAATACCGTGTTCTCGATGAACGTTGCCACGCTGTATTTCGCGGTGTGGCTCGTATCGGACCTGGGCGCCTCCAACACGGCCGTCGCTGTCGGAAACGGCATCGCCTCGGCGCTGGTGATGATATCCATTCCGGTGCTCGGCGCGGTGTCCGACGTTACCAGGCGCAGAAAACCGTGGGTAGTAGGATTCACGCTCGCCGCGGTGTTGGCCACCATCGCAATCGGGATCATTGGCCAGCATGTGATTCCGATTGTTGGTGACGCGGTAATAACCAACACACCGGTGCCCACTCAGTATCACATCAGCGCGGGTCCGCTGATAGCAATCATCGCCGCGTTCGTAGTGGCGAACTACGCGTACCAGGGTGCCCTGCCGTTCTACAACGCAATGCTGCCGGAGCTCGCGCCCAAGAGCCAGTGGGGACGTCTGTCCGGGATGGGCGCGGCACTGGGTTACATCGGCTCCATCGCCGGTGTGCTGATGATCACTCCGTTCTTCAACGGTGCGCTCCCGGTTTTTGGTCCAGTGCCGGCCGGCGTTCTGCGAACACTGAGGACGATTGTTCCGTTCACGCAGCATGGCGGTCGCGTCTCCACCTTCGTTCCGACCGCAATACTTTACCTCCTCTTCAGCATTCCGTTATTTCTGTTCTGCAAGGATCACTTCCCCGTGCGAGAGCGGCGCAAAATCCCGTGGCGCGAGGCTTTCAGCGAAGTTGCGCGCACGCTGCGGGAGGCGAAAAAGTATCCCGGCACGCTGCGCTTTCTCCTTGCGTCATTTGTGTATCAGGACGCGATGGGGACCATCATCAGCTACATGGCGCTGTATGCGGTGGTGGCAATCGGATTCAAGCGCGGCGCTGAGACCACGCTGTTTGTCGCGCTCACGGTTCCGGCAGTAATCGGAAGTTGGGTCTGGGGCCAGCTCACCGATCGCGTCGGCCCGAAGAAGACGCTGCTCGTGGTGATCGCGGGGTGGGTCGTACTTCTCATAGCAATGATCCTGGCTCCTTCGCGCAACTCCTTCTGGGTCATCGGCGCACTGATTGGCTTCATCTACGGCGGCGTGAACGTCGCAGAACGGCCGATGCTTCTGAGGTTGATTCCGGAGCAGGAAGCCGGCCGATTCTTTGGACTGATGGTGTTGTCCGCTCGAGCCGCGGCGATCTTCGGACCGTTAGTCTGGGGACTTGCGGTAGATGGTCTCACGCCGGCGTTCGGGCAGGGGATTGCGTACCGCGCGGCCGTCGGAACCGTTGCCGTGGCGATGGTGGCCGCGTTCTTTATCCTGCTCGGCGTACCCGACAAATTTAAGGAAGCTACATAGAATGCTGTACGGCTTTTTGCAGTGGGTCGGTGGCATTGCACTGCACTGGTTCTACCGTGATGTGCGAATACTACACGCCGATCGAGTCCCACGGTCGGGACCACTGCTGGTCGCTGTGAATCATCAAAACGCGGTGGTGGACGCAATCCTCGCGCAGTGGGTAATTCCGCGGCCACTGAGAATCACGGCGAAAGCCACACTGGCGGAGGGGTTCTTTGGCGCGATGATGGTCAAGCTTACCGGGATAATTCCACTTCGCAGGATCTCTGACGACGCTACCTCGGCGGGCGATCCGACCAGAAATCGCCGCTCGTTCGAGCGCATCGTCGAGGAGCTACGTCGCGATCAGGCAATTCTCGTCTTTCCTGAGGGCAAGAGCCACAACGAGCCGGAGGTTGCTCCGCTCAAGACCGGACTCGCGCGTGCCGCATTGCGCGCGCGCGAGTCCGGCGTTGGTGGCATCCACATAGTTCCAATTGGAATCACCTTCGAGAGCAAGGCAGAGCCCGGCACGGTAGTCGTAGCACAGGTCGGAGAGGTAATCGCGGTAGACGACTGGCCCGGTGATAACGCGCACGCACTTACTGAACAGGTAGCCGAGAACCTGCGCGCGGTCTCGTTCACGGGCGACGTTGAAGAGAAGAGCTTTGCGGAAGGTGTGCAGCACACGCCTCCAGCACTAATTCGGATCGCCTCGGAGTGGGGACACATCACCCACAAGATCCCGATAAAGCTCGCGCGCAAGCTCGCCGTGAAACAGAGCAACGACGAGGGCGAGCCCGCGATGTACACCATGATCTACGGTATCGCCCTCACCCTGCTCGCGTACGCTATTCAGGTACCAATTGTGTGGCTCCTTGCGGGCGGAGTAGCGGCGACGCTCTACCTGGCTTCGCTCATCATCGGTGCATACTACGCGGCCTACGCCGGCCACGGTTAGCGAGCCGCCTATCTACATGACCTACTCACAAAATATGACGCCATCCCTGGTCGCTGGCGCCAGTGGCGGAACGTTAAAGAAGAGCGCGCAACTCAACGAGGTTTGATCATTGCTCATCTGGGCGGACCAACCGGAGCCGGTAGCCTGAACGATCTTCAACGTATTACCAACAGACGGACCAAAGACCGGTGACATGACGCTGGCGCTCGGTGCGTATGCGGTGTGATCGTGGAAGTAGCCCTCCTGCGCCGTGGTTAGGTTGCGCAGGTCAGAGACCATGCTGGCAACGCGAGCACGGTTCTTCATGGATGAGTATTTGGGGATGGCGATCGCGGCTAGGATGCCGATGATCACCACTACTGTAACCAACTCGATGAGCGTGAAGCCGCTCGATGCCGTCTGTCTCCTAGCCTTTGTCATATCTAATAAACGTGTAGAATCTTGATCTCGGACGCTAGATCTTGGTATCCAGCCAGTTCTCTCCCACCCCAACATCAACGACCAACGGCACCGACAACTCTGCGGCGTGCTCCATCTGGTGCACGGCCATCTCACGCAGCTGGTCAAGCTCACCAGGAGCGACCTCAAAAACTAGCTCATCGTGAACCTGAAGCAGCATCTTGCTCTCGAGCTTTAGCTCACGTAGAGCGTCGTCGATCCGGATCATCGCGATCTTGATGAGGTCGGCCGCGGAGCCCTGGATAGGCGAGTTGGCCGCGGTGCGCTCACCGAATGCGCGCATGTTGAAGTTCCGCTCGCGCAGCTCCGGGATATAGCGACGGCGCCCGAAGATTGTCTGCACATAACCGTGCTCCCGCGCAAAGGCGACCATCGAATCAAGGTACTGTTTCACGCCGCCAAAGCGCTCGAAATACTTCGCGATGAAATCCTTGGCCTCCGAGTGTGCGATGCCGAGCTGGCGCGACAGCGCGTGCGGGCCCTGACCATAGATGGTGGCAAAGTTGATTGTCTTCGCGCGGCCACGCATCTCTGACGTAACTGCTTCCAGTGGGACTTCGAATATAATCGCCGCTGTCTGTCGATGGATGTCGCCGCCAGCGTTGAATGCTTGAACGAAATTCGGATCGCGCGACAGGTGCGCGAGCAGCCGTAGCTCGATCTGCGAGTAATCAGCGGCGAGCAAGCTCCAGCCCGCACGCGGAATGAAGCCCCGCCGTATGTCCCGTCCCAGCTCTCGGCGGATCGGGATGTTCTGCAGATTCGGATCGCTGGACGAGAGACGCCCAGTAGTTGCGACCGTCTGATTGAATGATGTATGGATTCGCCCGTCGCGTGGATTGACCAATCGTGGCAATGTATCCAGATAGGTGTTCTCCAGCTTGGCCAGCTCGCGGTACTCCATGAGCAACGATGGTAGTGCATGCCCTTCTTCCGCCAACTCCTGCAGCACGCTCGCGTCCGTGGAAGGACCTGTCGGAGTTCGCTTCACCACTGGAAGATTGAGTCGATTGAACAGAATCTCGCGTAGCTGAACATTGGAGCCGATGTTGAACTCCTCGCCCGCGGCCCTGTAGATCTCGAGCTGGACCTGCTCTCGCTCCTTTTGAAACCGCTCCTTGAGCATCGCGAATCGTTCGCGGTCAATCGAGACGCCGTTCCATTCAAGATCGGCAAGCACACCGACGAGCGGCATCTCCACGTCTTCAAAGAGACGCTTAAGCTCGTGCGCATCGAGCTGTGGCTCGAAGTGGCGCTGCAGCCTGAGCGTCATATCAGCCTCTTCACACGCGTAGTCGCGCGCACCGTCCAACGAGACCTGGTCGAACGTGATCTGCGACTTGCCCTTGCCGCACACGTCCTCGAACGTGGTCATGGTATGGTCCAGCAGCTCGAGCGCGAGCACGTCGAGCGAGTGTGACCTGCGACCGGGATCGAGCACGTAGCTCGCCACCATGGTATCGAATGTGACGCCGCGTAGCATCACGCCCTCACTGCGCAGAACCAGCATGTCGTACTTTGCGTTCTGCAGCGTCTTGTGAACTGATTCGTCCTCGATCAGATCGCGCAGCGGCTTCATCTCCGGCGATGTCAGCGCCGGCAGGTTCTTCACCGACGCATGCAGCTGCTCTCGGGTGCCGAGCAGATCGCCCTGGCCACATCCCGGCTCCGTGTGCGTGAAGGGGAAGTAGTACGCCTCACCGGGCGCCACCGCGAGCGACACTGAAACCAGCCTGGAGCGGAGCGGATCCACCTTTGACGGCGAGCCAGGATCGATAACGGTCTCGGTATCGATCGCGATATGTCCTGCCTTACGCGCCAATTGCACCACTCGCTCAACTTCCTCAACACTTTCAACCGTTCGATACTGAGCAACATCCGTGATCTTGGGCGCCTCGATCGCGACTGCTGCTCCCTTGGCGAGCGTGTGAAACTCCAGCTCCACATACAGTTGCGTGAGCGCGCTGTTGTCCGGCTCACTGATCTTGAGCTTTTCTACATCGAGCGTAATGTCGAGATTGTCTCTTATTGTTACTAAATCTTTCGAGAGACGTGCGTTCTCCGCATGCTCCAGCAGAGCCTCGCGCGGCCGCTTCTTGGTGAGCTCGGCGGCGTGCGCCAGAATCTCTTCCAGATGGCCGTACTGATCCACGAGATCACGCGCGGTCTTGTCACCGATGCCTCTCACGCCCGGCACATTGTCCGACGAATCGCCCACGAGCGCCAGATAATCTGTCACGTAGCTCGGCGGCACACCGAGCCGTTCGGCGCCGTTCTCCACGCTAACCCACTGTTCTTCCACACTCGCGGGACCACCGCGACCGGGGTTCAACAGCCATACGCCTGGCCGCACGAGCTGCTGGAAATCCTTGTCGCCCGAAACGACAACGATGTTTAGCTCGCGCTCGTTGGCCTGGCGCACGAGTGTTCCTATGACGTCGTCGGCTTCGTATCCTTTGAGCGACAGGATCGGGATGTCGTACGCCGACAGCAGTGCGCAGACGCGCTCCATCCCGGTGTCAAAATCAGACTGAAGCTCTTCGGTCAGCTTCTCGCGAGTCGCCTTGTAAGCGGGATACTGCTCGTGACGGAACGACAGCCCTGAGTCGTGCACCCAACCCAGATACTCCGGCTTATGATCGTTGAGCAGACGCTGCAGGAAGTTGGCGATCCCCCATGCAGCCGACGTATTCTCCCCTCGGCTCGTCGTGAGCGGACGCGAGATGAGCGCGAAGAACGCGCGATAGATCAGCGCGTAACCATCGATGAGAAAGAGACGCGGTGATTTTGGAAGCTCAACGTCCATCAGTACGAGTTCATCAGTGTGACAGCTTGCGGGATAGCAGCGAAGGCAGGATAGACGCACTCTGCTGTGTCAGACGCCAGAGGCCCGATTCCATCTGGTCGTAGAATACTACGCGCGCGTGAATATCCGGGTACTCCCAGATCAATAACCGCGCGCGGGCACCGTTCCGGCTGGTGATATCACCAGACATGTAGAGATATCCATACTCTTCGTATGCAGCGGACGGCGAGCCAAGTCCCACGTACACCATGCCGCGATCGGACAGCCAACCACCGTTCACGTCGCCTCGAAAGGTCTCGTTCGCATCGCGGATACGTACGAAATAATCTTCCAGCGCCTCATTCCTAAGCGTTGATGGATCGGGGTCCGTGGAACGCAGGAACTCAGCCCATATGGCGCCTCGCTGAGCAGGAGG
>JBBSHV010000071.1:0-11565 GCA_038232435.1 Gemmatimonadales bacterium
ATAGATGCGGACTCGCTGCCGTTCCAGGTGGTGCGCGGCGCGTCGTTCGATGTACTCCGCGCAGCGGACGCCGCGCTGTGCAAGAGTGGCACTACCACTTTGGAGGCGGCGATAGCCGAATGCCCCATGGCGGTGGCGTATCGCACCGGTGCGCTATCATACGCAATAGCTCGGCGTGTGGTAAAGATTCCGTACATTGGGCTGGTGAACGTCGTCGCGGGTCGCGAGGTCGCTCGCGAGTTCGTTCAGAGTGCTCTGACACCGGCGCGGGTTGCTGACGAGATCGAGCGCTTGCTGTCGGACCACGCGTACCGCGATGCGCAGCGGGATGCGTTGCGCGAAGTTCGCGCCAAGCTCGGGACACCGGGAGCCGCTGACAGAGTCGCAGCGATGATATCGGAACTGGCGGAGTGACCGAGGGCGAGTCGGTGCGCAGCGGCGACGCGCGCGCGAATCGACTCCGCCTGGCGCAGCGCGTTGCAATTGCGGTTGGCCCGTTTGTCTTACGCGCGCTGTACGCCACGTGGCGAGTGACGGTCCTGAATGACGCGGGCTGGCGCGCGCTTCGCGCCGCCGGTCAGCCGTTTGTGTTCTCGCTCTGGCACGGTGAGCTCCTGCCGCTGGTTATCGAGCATAGAAATCAGGGCGTACGCATCCTGATCAGCGAGCACGGAGACGGCGAGGTAATCGCAGAGATCGCGCGGCGACTCGGGCTTGCGAGCATTCGTGGCTCGAGCAGCCGGGGGGCCGCGCGCGCGCTCCTGGCGATGTGCGATGCTCTCTCTGACGGGGCCGAGGTGGCCGTCACTCCGGATGGCCCGCGCGGCCCCGCGCACAAGTATGCTGGCGGCGCGCTGGTCGCGGCCCAACGCTCGCGCGCTCCGGTCGTGGCGATACGCGTGGCGGTATCGAGGGCCTGGCATCTCCGCAGTTGGGACGCGTTCATGATCCCGAAGCCGTTCGCGGCCGTCACGGTCGCGTACAGCGATCCCGTGTACGTGGAGGCCGCGGGCGCGCGCGCCGCGGCGGAGCAGACGGCGAGATTCGAGGAGTTGATGGAGGCAACAGCGGAGCGCGCCCATCTCGGTTCTGCCGCGGGCGCGTGAGAGTCGAGGACGTTTGGTACGGAGACGGCTCCCCCGCGCGATTGGCGCGAACGGTGTTGATGCCTGCCTCATGGCTGTACCATGGTGTCACCGCAATTCGAAACACGCTGTACGATGCGGGGCTGGTCCGGACGCGCTCGTCGCAAATACCGGTGATCAGCGTCGGTAACCTGACGGTGGGTGGAACGGGCAAGACTCCGTTCACCGCGCATCTCGTTCACCTGCTGAGCGAGATCGGACGACGCCCCGCGATTGTGATGCGCGGGTATGGTGGAGACGAGAAAGTGCTGCACGAGCGGTTGAACCCGGGGATACGTGTACACGTATCCCCGGACAGAGCCGCGGGCGTGGCGCTCGCCACCGCCGAGGGTGCCGACGTCGTCGTGTTGGACGATGCATTTCAGCATCGCCGGGCGGCCCGATCTCTCGACCTGGTGCTGGTGAGCGCCGAGCAGTGGCGGGACGATCTCAAGCTCTTGCCAGCGGGGCCGCTGCGCGAGTCCATCGCGGGACTTCGACGCGCGCAGCTGATCGTCGTGACGAGCAAGGGTGCGGGCGAAGATCGGATCAGCCGCGTCGTTTCGCAACTGGCTCGAATTGCGCCGGGTATGCCGACGGCGAGGGCGGAGTTTCTGATGCACGATCTGGTGGATGCACGGTCACCCGAGCAGCGCATCAGCTTGCAACAACTGACCGGCGCGGACGTGCTCGCCGTGGCCGGTGTGGGCGATCCATTCAGCTTTTTGGCACAGCTCCGTGCACTCGGCGCGCGCGTTACATCCCGCATTTTCGCCGACCACCATGCGTACAGCGAGAGCGACGTGGAAACAATTGCGCACGAAGGGTACGATCACAAATATGTTGTTACAACCGGTAAAGATGCTGTGAAGCTCGGCCCGGTGTGGCCTGCCAAAGGGCCACCGCTATGGTATGTTTCTCAGGCTGTGCGAATCACCGGCGGCGAGTCGGTGGTAATTCAGGCGCTGAGGGACGCTGTGTCCCGCTGAACACCTTTCAACCGCTGTTATGGGCACCGACCTTCGTCTTCCTACCGATAAGATCGTCCGTCCGGACAAGGACGCTTACCTCAACGAGGAGAACCCGTTCGAGGGAATGATGTCGCGTTTCGATCGGGCGGCCGAGCTTCTTGATCTGGAGCCGGGCATCTACAAGATCCTGCGCAACCCGGAGAAGCAGATCACCGTTTCCTGCCCCATAACGCTGGACAACGGCGAGGTGGAAGTGTTCACCGGCCACCGCGTGCTGTACAATACGTCGCGCGGGCCGGCAAAGGGCGGCATCCGTTTCGACATGAACGTGACGCTGGAAGAGGTGAAGGCGCTCGCTGCGTGGATGACGTGGAAGTGCGCGGTGGTGAACATCCCGTTCGGCGGCGGCAAGGGTGGCGTTGTGTGTGATCCGTCCAAGATGAGCGCGGGCGAGTTGGAGCGGTTGACGCGTCGATACACCACGGGAATCATCAAGACGCTGGGGCCCGACTCCGACGTTCCCGCGCCGGATGTGAACACCAATGAGCGTGTGATGGCGTGGGTGATGGACACGTATTCCATGCACGTCGGCCACACGACGACAGCGGTGGTGACCGGCAAGCCAGTGGAGATGGGCGGCTCGCTCGGACGTCGTGAAGCGACCGGGCGCGGATGCATGATCGTCATCAAGGAGGCGTTGGCCCATCTCGGGATGACGATCGAGGGATGCACCGTCGCGGTGCAGGGCTTTGGCAACGTCGGCTCGATCGCCGCGCAGCTGCTTGCGCAGGAAGGCGCGAAGATCGTTGCGATCGGCGATCGCGAGGCATCGTTCCACAACGCGAACGGGATCGATGTTGAAGACGCGATCGCGTACGTGCGCAAGAATAAAAACCTGAACGGCTACAGGGGCGGCGACGAGATCAGCGGAGCCGACTTGTTGACGCTGGACGTGGACGTGCTTCTTCCAGCGGCGTTGGAGAACGTGATCACGACGAAGAACGCATCCGACATCCGGGCCAAGATTGTTTGCGAGGGCGCGAACGGTCCGACGACGGCCGCGGCCGATGCGATCCTGGACGAGAGCGGGGTCTTTGTCATTCCGGACATTCTGGCGAACGCCGGCGGCGTCACGGTCTCATACTTCGAGTGGGTACAGGACCGCGGCGGATATTTCTGGGATGAGAAGACGGTGAACGATCGTCTCACCGAGATCATGAAGCGCAGCTTCACTGACGTTCTGGCGCTGGCCAAGCAGCACAAGGTGAATATGCGAACCGCCGCTTACATGCTGTCGATTAGCCGCGTCGCGACGGTGCACCGCCTCCGGGGAATGTACTCTTAACGCGAGCGTCAGGTGCGCGTGATCATCGCCGCGGTCGGGCGCCCGAAAGAGGGGGCGCTTGCCGCGGCGATTCGCGACTATGAGGCTCGTGCTGGCCGGTACTGGCCGCTGCAGGTGATCGAGGTCAAGAGCGAGCGCGCGGAGGGCGGTATCTCTCCGGAGGTGGTAAAGACTCGCGAAGGTGAGCGCTTGCGCCGCGGGGTGGCTGGGCTCACTGCTGGCGGCGCGCTGGTCGCGTGCGACCCTGCCGGCATGTCCATGACGTCGGAGCGCTTCGCGGATTGGCTCACGGGTGAGCGTGAAGCAGCGCGCGACGTCGCATTCGTTATTGGAGGCGCATTCGGCCTGGACGATGCGACGCGAGAGCGTGCCACCTTGCGCCTGGCCCTTGCACCATGGACGCTTACGCACGAGTTGGCGCGACTGGTGCTCGCGGAGCAACTGTATCGCGCTGGGACTATCACGAAGGGGGAGCCGTACCATAAATGACTGAATGGTTCACAAGATGGTTCGGCAAGGAGTACCTGGACCTGTATCCACATCGAGACGAAGCGGAAGCTCGCGCGGCCGTTGATATGATTTTACGCACTCTGGATCAGACGCTCGGTGACGCGCCGATGCACGCCGCCTTGGATCTGGCGTGCGGCTCGGGGCGGCACACTCGGGCGCTGTGCGATCATGTGTGGACCGTTGGCCTGGATCTGTCGGCGACGCTGCTGGAGGTGGCTGCCGCCGAGTCGCCGAGTGTTCCGTTCGTTCGCGCGGACATGCGCGTGCTGCCGTTCGCGGCCGGCGCATTTGACCTCGTCATCAACCTGTTCACCAGCTTCGGCTACTTCGCGACGGACGAGGAGAATCGGACCGTGCTGCGCGAAGTCCACCGCGTGCTCGGGAGCGGCGGCACTTTCGTTCTGGATTACCTGAACGCGGACAACGTCCGGGACACTCTCGTGCCGGAGGACACGCGCGAGGTCGGCGACCGCATCGTGACGCAGCGCAGGAAGATCACTGAAGACGGTCGTTACGTAGAGAAGACCATCTCGGCCACTGACTGCGCGAACAAGTATCTGGAGCGCGTGCGACTATTCGAGCCCACGGAGCTGAGATCGCTGATAACCGACGCAGGCTTCACGATAGCGCACGAGCTGGGCGACTACAACGGCAGCGCGCTGGAAGCGGACTCCCCGCGAACGATCTTTTTCGCGCGGCGTACGTGACCGAGACGCTATCGTTAGTGGCTCCGTCGTTAAAGGCGCTATCGCGCCCGCTAGGCGGGTCCGTATTGGCGCGGGACGCGCTTGGCGGCGCGCTGAACGACTGGTACGCAGCAATGCCCGCGGGCGAGGACGGCTGGCGATCTGCCGCGGAAACAGTTGCGCGCGAATTCGCCGGGCGCGACTGGCTGGCAGCTCTGGAGCCGGCGCTACACGCGTCTGGAGCGGCGCAGGCGCGCCTACGCGACTGTTCCGCCGCCGGCGGGATCGTAGTAACGGCGGGCCAGCAGCCTGGTCTCTTCGGTGGACCGTTGTACGTATTGCACAAGGCGCTGACCGCGCTTGCGTTGGCGGACGAGCTGCAGGAACGAACGGGAATCGCGGCCGCACCGATCTTCTGGGCCGCAACTGACGATACTGACTTTGTCGAAGCCAACCATGTGGGCGTGGTGCTCCATGGCGAGCTGCGTACGCTCGGCGGCACGCCAAGTACAACGCCTGGGCGGTCGATGGCGGAGACTCCGATCGGCGACATTGCGGTCGATAAGTTGCGTTTGCTCGAGGCGTGCGGTTCGGCCGCGGACGCATCCCCGCTCGCGGCGGTGCTCGCATCGTATGAGCCTGGCACGACTGTGGGCGGTGCGTACGTGGAACTGCTGCGCAATCTTCTCCAGCCGCTCGGCATCGCGGTGCTGGATGCAGCGCACGAGGCGGTGCGGCGGGCAGCGTTTCCAATTGTGCGACGCGCACTTGTAAACGCAGAGGCGGTGCGTGACGCGTTGCAGCAGCGAACGCTCGAGATACGTGGTCTCAAGCATCGGCCCCAAGTCGCGGACGTGGCGGCGCTGTCGCTGGTATTCGCGACGGCCCCGGATGGTTCGAGGCAGCGCGTCCGGGTGCGTAACGCATCCGGCTTGGCAACTGAAGCGGGGCGTGATGATGAACGCGGCAGACTAGGGCCCAACGTTCTGTTGCGACCGATCGTGGAGCGGACGATTCTGCCCACGATTGCATATGTCGGCGGCCCCGGCGAGGTTGCGTACTTCGCGCAGGTTTCCGCAGTTGCGAATGCGCTCGGCGCACCGTGGCCGCGCATCGTGCCGCGTTGGAGTGGAACGCTGGTAGAACCGCAGGTGCGCGAGATTCTGGAGCGATTGGGTGCCTTGGTCAGCGACTTCCGCGACCCTCACGCAATAGAGGGTCGTATCGCCCGGTCGGAAATATCTCCGGGTGTTCAGAGCGCGCTGGCACACATTTCGGCGGTGCTGGCGCGTGAGTCGGATGTGCTGAAGGCGGAGCCCGCAACATCCCAGGCGCTGCAGCGCTCGGTTGAAAGCATGCGGCGTGGTGCGGAACACCGGTTGGCGCGGCTCGAGCGCCGATACGCGGCGGCGGTGAAGCAGTCAGGAACGCAGCGATTGCACGATGTCGCTGCGGCGCGTGCATCACTATTTCCGGGCGGCGAGCCGCAGGAACGCGTGCTCAGTTTCATACCGTTTCTGTCCAAGTACGGCAGCGCTACAACTGACGTGGTGTTGGCCAGCGCTCGGGCGCATGTCTCCAAGCTGATCTCTGGTGGCTGAGGAACGTACCGGGCACGCCGCGTTCCTTGTGGGCGCAGGCATCTTCACAAGTAGGGTTGCGGGATTGGTGAGGCAGCGGGTGTTCGCGCACTATCTGGGTGCGTCGCTCGCCAACGACGCGTTCCAGGGCGCGTTCCGGATTCCGAACCTGCTGCAGAACCTGTTTGGAGAGGGCGTTCTGTCGGCGTCGTTCATCCCGGAATACGCTGGTACACTCGCGCGCGGCGACCGTAAGAGCGCGGACGAACTTGCCGGAGCGGTTTTCGGCGCGCTCAGCATTGTTGCGTCAGTTATCGTCCTCCTCGGCGTTCTTGCGGCGCCTCAACTGGTCGGAATATTGGCGGGCGGCGGCTCCACGTTCGCTACGTTGGTGCGGCCATTCCAGGGAATACTTCCCGCGCAGTTCCTCACGTGGCTAGCGGTCACTGGCGCGTCACCTCGGGAGGAGGCGCTCACGATAACGCTGGTACGCATTCTGTTCCCCGGTGCCGCGCTGCTGGTTTTCTCCGCATGGTGCCTGGGCGTCCTTAACGCGAATCGCAAATTCCTGGTGTCGTACATGGCGCCGCTCGCGTGGAACGCGGTGATGATCGCCGCGCTGCTTTTCTTTGGTCCGCGGCGCGGGCCGTTCGAGTTGGTGGTGATCGTGGCGTGGGCATCGGTGCTCGGAAGCGCGGCGCAGTTCCTGGTGCAGCTTCCCATTGTAGCGCGCGTTGCGCCCACCGTTCGGCCTAATTTCCACTTCGGCATGCCGAGCGTACGGCGCGTGTTCCGCCAGTTCACGGCGGCCTTTCTCGGACGCGGTGTCGTCCAGATCAGCGCATTTGTGGATCTCGCGTTGGCGTATCATCTGCCTGTCGGAACTGTCTCCTCGCTCGCGTACGCGCAGAACCTGTATCTACTGCCGGGGAGTCTCTTTGGGATGTCAGTCTCCGCGGCGGAGCTTCCTGCAATGTCCAGCGCGATTGGAACGGACTCGGAGATCGCGGCACAACTGCGGGTGCGGCTGAACGCAGGGATGGAGCGGATCGCGTATTTCATCGTCCCATGTGTCGTCGCCTTTTTAGCCCTCGGCGACATTGTGACGGGCGCCTTTCTGCAGACGGGCGCGTTCACGCGCGCGAACACGATATGGGTATGGGAGATCCTGATCGGGTCCACCGTCGGTCTACTGGCGTCCACGCTCGGGCGGCTTGATTCATCTACTTACTATGCGCTGCGCGACACGCGCACACCGCTCAAATTCGCGATGGTGCGGATTGCGCTAACGACTGTCCTCGGCGTGGTGTTCGCCTTTGGCGTGCCCCGGTGGTTTGGGCTGGACGCAAAACTGGGTGCGGCGGGGTTGACAGCGTCGGCTGGGATCGCCGGGTGGGTGGAGTTTGCACTGCTCCGGCGCGGGCTGACGCGGCGGATCGGACGCACTGGGCTCAAGGCGCGGTACGTGATCAGTCTATGGATCCCGGCCCTGGTCGCAGCCGCGTTGGGGTCGGGCTTTCGGCTACTCATCCCGACGAGCAAGCCGCTTCTCCTTGCGGCGTTCTCGCTTACCACGTTCGGCGTGGCTTACATCGTGCTCGGCGCTTACATGCGAATCCCCGAAGCGATGCTCCTAACTTCGAAACTGCGGCGCCGCGCCGGCGTATAACATAGATGGGTCCAGTCCCGGATAAAGTAGCACAGAAACTCCCGCACCTCCCAGAAGATCCCGGCGTGTATTTGTGGAAAGGGGCCGATGGAACGGTGCTGTATGTTGGCAAGGCGAAGCGGCTCCGCTCACGAGTACGCAGCTATTTCGCGAGCGATCATCCGTTCAGCGTCAAGACGCAGCACCTGGTGCGCCAGATCACGGATCTGGAAACGATCGTGGTGCCCACGGAGGCACATGCGCTCATTCTCGAAGCGAATCTGATCAAGGAGTACCGCCCCAAGTTCAACGTCGCGCTGCGCGACGACAAGTCGTACCCGTACATCAAGGTTACCGTCAACGAGCCATATCCGCGCGTATACGTGACACGCCGATTGGAGAACGACGGCGCCAGCTATTTCGGTCCGTACACCGATGTGGGGCCGATGCGCCACGCGTTGAACATTGTGAAACGCATCTTTACCGTCCGGTCCTGCAACTACGACATGCCGCGCGAGATGCCGGAGCGGCCGTGTCTGGACTTTTTCATTAAGCGGTGTAAGGCTCCGTGCGTGTTCGCGCAGTCGCAGCAGGAATACGCGGCAATGATAGATGAGGTCCTCCTCTTTCTGAACGGCCGCAGCGACGAAGTAGTTCGTCGCGTTCGGGAGCGAATGGAAATGGCCGCGGAAGAATTGGACTTCGAGCGCGCGGCGGAGCTGCGCGACGCGCTGCATCATCTTCAGAAGATGGAGGAACCGACGGTCGTGCTGCGCGTGGAAGGCGGAGATCACGACGTGATCGGCTACGCGCGCGACGGAGACGACGCGGTCGTTGCCATGCTGCGCATCCGTGGTGGCAAGCTATTGGCACGGGAGCACCGCTTCCTGGAAAACATTGACGGTGAAGAGGACGGCGACGTCCTGCGCGTGTTTCTGGCCGGCAACTACGTCAGCATGCCTGATCGGGCGGGAAATCTGCTCGTCCCCTTTGACTTTCCCGATCGTGAGCTGCTGGAGGAGTCGCTCGGAGGCGAGAGCGTTCATGTTCCGCAGCGCGGCACCAAGCGCGAGCTGGTGGAGTTGGCCGAACAGAACGCGCGGCATCTGCTCGAGGAGCAGAAGCTGTCCAGCGCCGAGTCGGATGTGCGTGCGGGCAATCCCGTGTACGAATTGGCGCGTGAGCTGGGATTGCAGACACTTCCGCGCAGTATGGTCTGCTTCGACATCTCCACAACGCAGGGAACGGACACTGTGGGTTCATGCGTCTTCTTCGAGAACGGAAGGGCGAAGCGCGCCGAGTACCGGAAGTTCAAGGTGAAGACCGTCGTCGGGACCGATGACTTCGCGTCCATGAATGAAGTCGTATTGCGCTACTTCGCGCGTCGCATCGCGGACGAGAAGCCGCTTCCCGACCTGGTGGTGATCGACGGCGGAAAGGGGCAACTTTCCGCCGCGCATGAGGCAATGACGTCGCTCGGCTTGGGCGATCATCCGTTGATCAGCCTTGCCAAGCGCGAGGAAGAGATCTTCATGTGGGGAAAGTCGGAGCCGCTCAAATTATCTCGGCGCTCAGGCGCTCTGCGCATGCTTCAACAGATCCGCGACGAGGCACATCGCTTTGCGGTCACGTTCAACAGAAAGCGGCGCACCATGCGCACCGTGACGTCGGAGCTGCTCTCCATTCCCGGTGTAGGCGACGTGAAGCGGCGACAACTGATTCAGCGGTTCGGTAGTGTCCGTGGGGTGCGGGAAGCAAGTGTCGAAGACATCGCATCGGTCACGGGCTTCACTCGCGCGTCGGCCGAAAAGCTGAAGGCCGCGCTTGCCGCCTCGGACGCAACGGCGGGGGCGTAGCCTTCTCGTGATGTGTTTGCGAAGGCGCCGCGCGGCGGGGACCATGGGTCCGTCCTTGCCGCGCCATCCTCACCGGTTCACATTTCGGTGATATGGCTTGGTTCAGGAAAGAAAAGAAACCCCGCCGCCCGCGCCGCGAGCGGCTCGAGATCCCCGTCGATGCGTGGGAGAAGTGCGAGGTCTGCGGCTACACGGACATTACTGAGAAGTTTGTCCGCAATCTTAACGTGTGCCCGAGCTGTGGCCACCACCGGCGCATCCGCGCGATCGAGTATGCCAACATCCTTCTGGACGAGGGGACCGCGGAGGAGACGGAGGTGGACATTCGCTCCGCCGATCCGCTCGGCTTCCCGGAGTACCAGCAGCGATTGAAGAAGGCCAACGCTAACGCCGGTGATGGCGACGCAATCCTCACGTTCACCGGCCAGTTGGGCGGCTCACCCATAAGTCTGGGCGTGATGGACTTCGCGTTCATGGGCGGCTCGATGGGCTCCGTTGTGGGCGAAAAGATAGCGCGCCTGGGCCAGCGCTCGCTCGAGAAGAAGCATCCGCTGGTGCTGATAAGCGCGTCTGGAGGGGCGCGGATGCAGGAGGGTGTTCTCTCCTTGATGCAGATGGCCAAAGCCGCGGCGATGTTGTCGCAGCTGGCGGAGCGGCGAGTGCCGTACGTGTCAATCCTCACCAATCCGACCACCGGAGGTGTGAGCGCCAGCTTCGCCATGCTCGGTGACGCGATCATCGCCGAACCTGGATCCGTGATTGGCTTCGCGGGACCGCGCGTCATCAAGCAGACAATCGGCCAGGATCTCCCGGAGGGGTTCCAGACCGCGGAATTTTTGCTCGAACACGGCATCGTAGATGCCGTTGTACCGCGTAACGAGCTAAAGCCGACGGTAGGACGGTTGCTGCGCCACATGAGTGGCAAACCTGCATCGAGTGGATGGCAGTAGCGGAGCCAGGTGCTTACTCGCGAGCTCTGGAGCGGTTGTTTGAGCGGACCGGAGGCCGGATCGAGCCCGGACTGGAGCGCACCAAAGCGCTACTCGCGGCACTCGGCAATCCCGAAACGAAGGTCAAATGCTTCCACGTTGCCGGGACCAACGGGAAGGGGAGTACCTGTGCCACGATCGACGCGCTGCTCCGCGCCGGCGGCCGCAAGATCGGCCGGTACAGCTCTCCGCATCTTGTAGACTTTCGCGAGCGCGTCGTTGTGAATGGCGCCGCGATTCCGGAAGGGCGCGTTCTCGCTCTACTGGATAGGATTGAGCCAGCGGCACAGGCGAACGCGGCGACCTTTTTTGAGATAACGACGGCTCTTGCCTTCGCGTATTTCGCCGAAGTAGGCGTTGATGCCGCGGTGATCGAGACGGGGCTCGGTGGCCTGCTCGACAGCACCAATGTGGTGGATCCACTCGTCGCGACGGTGACCAACGTCAGTCTCGACCACACGGAGTACCTTGGCTCTACGCTGCTCGAGATCGCTTACGAAAAGGGTGGCGTCTTCAAGTTCGGCCGCCCGGCGATCATTGGCGAGCCGCGCGCCGACCTCGCCCGCCTCCTGATTGATCGTGCCGCCGCGCGAGGAGCGACGCCGATCGAGGTCGTGCGGAGCGAGTGGCGGTCCTGGTCAGTCTCGTTTGCTGGGGGCCGCACTTCATTCACGGCGCAAACCCCGTTCGGCGAGCTGCGTCTGTCTACTCCGCTGGTTGGAGAACATCAGGTACGCAACACGCTCACCGCGCTCGCGTCGGTGCACGCCGCTGGTACCGACTTCGCGCTCACTCCTGAGGAGATCAAACGCGCTCTCGCGACCGTGAGGCTGCCGGGCCGATTCCAGCGCTCGGG
>JBBSHV010000072.1:0-11531 GCA_038232435.1 Gemmatimonadales bacterium
GACTGATTATGCGATCAAGCGCGCTGAGCGGCTGGTGTTCGTAATCAACGCGCTGTTTGGGAACGTGTGTGCGGCGCTCAAATCGCGTGGTGACGGTGCGCTCACCGTGACGCTCAGATTTGCGCTGATGAATCGCACCGTGATCGACCATCCGATGCGCGCCGCGCGTGCTACCGCCAGTCAGACTGCATGGATGCGGATGGTGCGCCTGGAGTTGGAGCGCATCGCACTGCCAGATGCTGTCACCGGAATCACACTGCGTGTCGATGCGACATCTGGAACAGGTGCCAGGCAGACCGATATCTTCGACCGCGGCGCTCACACGGAAGCTGCGGCTGAGGAGGCGCTGGCGCAGCTCATGGACGATCAGGGTGCGATCGTAGTCGAGCCTGAGAACACCGCGCATCCCCTGTTGGACAGACGCACATCGTGGACATCTCTATCGGCCGCGCACGTGATGGAGCGGTCACAGAAATATGCTACCGGTTCCGCCAATTCTGTTCATCCTGTTCATCCTGTCAAGCAGTCCGACACCGCGCTCACCCTGCAGCTACTCCCCGAGCCACAGCGCATATCTGTGGCCACGGTAAGGCGTCGTGGTGACGAGATACCGCGTTCCTATCGGGATGGTGAGAGCACGTATACCGTCGTTGACGCGGCGGGTCCGGACCGCGTCTCTGGCGGACGGTGGGATGAGCCGTATGCGCGCGAGTACTTCCGGTGCGTGATGCAGGACGGCGGCCTTGTATGGCTGTACCGCGACGCCAGGACGAGTGCATGGTATCTACATGGCTGGTGGGACTAGGACCGCGATGTCTTTCGTGGAGCTGAGGGCACATACGGCGTTCTCGTTCGGGGATGGTGCGGTCGCACCGGAAGCGTTGCTGCAGCGTGCCGCCGAGCTCGAATACAGTGCCATCGGCATCACCGACACGGCCGATCTTGGCGCGATTGCTCGGGCGGCTATCGAGGCTGGTAAGCAAGGGATCAAGCTGATTGCCGGCGCGGAGCTACGCGTCGATGGCAAGCCAATGGCCCTGCTGGCGCGTGATAGCGTTGGATGCCGCAATCTGGCTTCACTGATAACACGATCCAGGGTCGGAGCGTTGAGCGATTGGCCCGCGGCATCCCTGTGCCATACGGTACGCCATACCGTACATCAGGGGCAACGCGGTCGTGGCATGCCTGGAGTGTCGTGGTCATGCGTTGCCGAGCGCGCCGAGGGACTGCACCTGCTCACGGGGCCTGCATCGGGGACAATCGCAGCTCTGTCATGCGCGGGACGTCACGACGATGCTCGCCGCACTCTGCATCAGTGGCGAGAGGCGTTCGGCGGACGTATCGCCGTGGAGGTGCACTCACACCGAGGCAGCGGCGACGAGAGCGCGCTGGCCGGCGCATTGGTGAATCTGGCGGAGCGTGCGGATGTAGCGTGGCTGGCCACCAACAACCCGCGTTATCTGGACGACGATAGCCGGCTGGTGCACGAGATCCTCACATCGTTGCGTTCCGGAACCGATCTGGACGGCGCATCTGCTCGTGGGTTGCTGCACCCCAACGGCGGGTGGCGGCTCAAGTCACCGGATGAGATGGCGCAGATGTGGGCCGGGCGTGAAGAAGGAATGGAGCAGAGCGAGCGCATCGCGGGTGAGTGTGACTTTTCGGTGCGCTGGCTGCGTCCACCATTGCCGGATTTTCCGGGCAAGTTCGGTGGTGATGCCCATCATCTACTGCGTATCAGGGTCTATGAAGGAGCGAGCGAACGTTGGGGAAGTAATCTCAGCGATGCTCAGCGTTCCCAGATCGAGCACGAGATTGGCGTCATCGGGCGGCTCGGCTTCGCTGGCTTCTTTCTGGTGATGTGGGATGCAGTGCGTTTTGCGCGGCAGAAGAACATTCTCTGTCAGGGCCGTGGGAGCGCGGCCAACTCCGCTGTCGCCTATTGCCTTGGAGTCACAGCCGTCGATCCGGTGAAGAATGGTCTTCTGTTCGAGCGATTTCTGTCCGAGTCGCGCATCCCCGCCAGCAAGGACGAATACACCGAGGCACCCGACATCGATCTGGACATCGAGCACGACAGGCGTGAGGAGGTGCTCGACTATGTGTATGGTAGCTATCAGCGCGAGCACTCCGCGATCACGTGCGTGGTGCAGACGTATCGTGCGCCAAACGCGGTTCTCGACGCCATGCGTGCGCTGGGGTATCCGCCGGAGCTGAGCCTTGAGCTCTCAAAGCGGTTACACAGATACGATCCAGCCGAAGGTGCCGATGTTGTGCGGGATACATTGGCGAAGAGATTCGGGTTGGATCTGACCAATGCGCGCGGGCGCGCGATTCTCACTGCGATGCGTGCCTTTGACGGTGTTCCGCGGATGCGGTCCACGCACGTGGGCGGCTTCGTGCTGTCGTCGGCGCCCCTGGGTGACTATCTCCCAATCGAGCACACCAACATGGGGCGCACCATCATCCAGTTCGACAAGGATGATCTGGATACCATCGGTGTTCCCAAGTTCGACTTTCTGGGATTGGGAGCGTTGGCGCAGGTGCGACACGCGTTCGACGCAATCGAGCAGCGAACAGGGAAGCGTCTGGAGCTGTACGGTCTGCCGCAGGATTCTGAGACATTCGCGATGATTTCGCGCGGCGATGCTATCGGGACGTTTCAGATCGAGAGCCGGGCACAGATCGCGTCGATCCTGAACACTCGGCCGGAGGTGTTGTACGACATCGCCGTGCAGGTGGCACTCATCAGGCCGGGGCCAATTCAGGGAAAGTTTGTGCATCCGTACACGCGTCGTCGCCGAGGGCACGAGAGCGTACACTATGCTCATCCACTGTTGGAGCCCATTCTCAAACGCACTTACGGCATCCCGATCTTTCAGGAGCAGGCGATGGCGATATCGTCCAGGCTGGGCGGCTTCACGCCGGCGGAATCGGATCGGCTGCGCCGGACCATGGGCAACATCAGAAAGAAGGAGCGGCTGCTCGAAGTTCTGGAAGAGTTGAGTCGACGCATGGTCGAGAACTGCGATGTCGAGCCGCGTATCTTGCCGGAAATAGCCGAACAGATCAGCAGGGACTTGCTGACGTTCTCCAACTATGGCTTCCCGGAATCGCATGCGTGGAGTTTCGCTTTGATAGCGTACGCAACGGCGTATCTCAAGTGCCGCTATCCGACGTACTTCTATCTGGGGTTGCTGAATGCGCAGCCGATGGGCTTCTATCCGGCATCGACCTTGATCCACGACGCACGCAGGCATGGTATAACGGTGTTGCCGCCGTGTCTGCGTGATGGTGGGCGATTTTGTACGACGGAGGACGGACAGGATGGATCAGACTGTCCGGCGTTGCGCATCGGGTGGCGGCACATCCGTGGTGTTGGGCAGCGAACCATAGAGCGGTTGTGCGAGGCGAGCACTATGGCCCCGTTCAGTTCCATCATGGACGTGGTGGAGCGGGTGGGGCTCGGGCGCGCCGAAGCACTGCAGCTTGCGCGTGCGGCTGCGTTTGCCGTGTGGGAGCCTGACCGCCGGCGTGCCGCGTGGGAAGCGTTGCGCGTAATTGGCGACCGGCTTCCATTTGCGCCCGCGCGCCGCGCATCGTACGATCCGCGTCCGCTGGATGAGCGTGAGCTGATCTTTCTGGATTATTACGCAACAGGGATTTGTATCACCGGGCATCCGATGCAGCATCTGCGTGACCGGCTGTGCGGCGCAGGGGTTACCGCGAGCGAAGGTCTGGAGCGGCTGCGCGATGGCGCGCGTGTGGTGGTGGCGGGTCTTGTCACCGTACGTCAGCGCCCTGCGACCGCGAAGGGGACGATCTTCCTGTTATTGGAAGACGAGTGGGGATTCATCAACGTCGTCGTGCCGAAGAAGATTGCCGAGCAGTATACCGATATCGTCAAGTTCGCGCAGTTCGTGATTCTGGAGGGTAAATTCGAGCGCGACGGGGCGGTGATGAACGTGGTAGGCCAGAGATTCAAGGAGCTGGATGGCGGATCGCTCACCTATAGTGCGCGCAGCTTTCACTAGCGCTTGACGCTGGGATGGTGATCGGTCACACTTCCTTGCATGACGCAAGCAGACACAGCACCGTTCCCCACTTTCTCCAGCGATAACTGGGCACCGGCGCACCCGCGCGTGATGGAGCAGATCATCCGCGTGAACAGCGGCGTGGTTCCATCGTACGGCGACGATCCGTACACGGCCGAGGCGATCGCGCTTATCAGACGGCATCTGGGCGAACATGCCATTGCATCGCTGCTGCTCACCGGTACCGGCGCGAATGTACTCTCACTTGGAAGCTGCGTGCGGCCGTGGGAAGGGGTGATCTGTCCGGAGACCGCGCACATCTACGCCAGTGAGACGGGAGCGCCGGAATGGCACCTTGGCACCAGACTTCTGACCGTTCCGGCCCCTGACGGGAAGCTCACCGTGGAGTCGATGCGCTCCAGGCTCGGTGGCAGGGGCGCGGAGAGCAAGGTGCAGCCGCGCGTCATCTCGATCACACAGGCGACGGAATACGGGACCATCTATCAACCCGCGGAAGTGCGTGAGCTTGCCGACGCGGCGCACGCCGCTGGGCTGTATGTCCACATGGACGGCGCGCGGATCGCCAACGCGGCCGCGGCGCTCGGCGTCGGGATGCGGGAAGTCTCGTCGGACTGCGGTATTGACGTACTGTCGTTCGGTTTCACGAAGAACGGTGCGCTCTGCGCGGAGGCTGTGGTGTTCTTCGATCCGGTGCTGGCCGAGGGGTTCGGCTATCGACGAAAGCAAGGGATGCAGCTCGCGTCCAAGATGCGCTTCATTGCCGCGCAGATAATTGGGCTATTGGGCGATGACACTTGGCTAGAGAACGCAGGCCAAGCCAACGAGATGGCCCGCCGTCTGGGTGACGGTTTAAGCGCGCTTCCGGACGTACGGATCACCCAGCCAGTGGAGTCGAACCAGGTCTTCGCCATCATCCCGCCCGATCGGGTGGCCGCGCTGGAGAAGGGCGGGTCTTTCCACGTCTGGCGCGCAGACAGGTCGGAGTATCGCTTCGTGTGCTCGTTTGCCAATGCGCCAGGGGAAGTGGACGCCTTCCTGACGCACGCGCGGCGGGAGCTATCGCCAGATGATCCCATAAAGTGACTGACCGGCGCGACCAGCCCCGGTGCATTGCAGCGGAGTGTTGGCGGGCTATGTTATTGAGACTCCAACCCCAGTAGATCGCTCATGCCGTTGTCACGTATCGCACGCGCTGCTGTCTCCGCGATCACGATCGCGTTCGGTGCTCCTTCGCTCAGCGGAGCCCAAGCCGCGCAGGGTGGGCAGAGCGTACAGTCGATCGACAGTACGTACACTGCCCAGATAAAGGCGCTCACCCCGACCGATCCGCGCTGGCACTTTAGCACTGAGCTGGTGGATCAACTGCCGTATTCCGCTACCGTTCCATCTCCACTCAAGGTGCTGGGCTACGTCCCCGGCACGTTGGGCAAGCTCTCTCGCGTGGCGGATCTCAACAGGTATTTCCGCGCGCTGGCGGCCGCGTCTCCCCGCGTCAAAGTCTTCTCGGCGGGCATGAGCGACGAAGGGCGCGAGATGATCGTCGTCGCCATCGCGGACGAGCAGACTATTGGAAAGTTGGAAGAATATCGCAACACGCTATCGCGGCTGGCTGATCCGCGTGGGCTCGATGCAGCGACGCGCACCCAGGCACTACGCGATGCAAAGCCCATCTACTGGCTCACCGGTTCGATCCATTCACCCGAGACTGGCAGCCCCGAGATGCTGATGGAGCTGGCGTATCGCCTCGCGGTCGACGAGGGCGATTACGTCAAGGGAATACGGTCGGGTGTTATAACACTCATCACGCCGGCCACCGAGGTGGATGGACGCGATCGCGAGGTTGACGTGTACGGCGAGTCGCAACGGTTGGGGTTGGGACCGCAGGGGGTTCCGCTGCTGTACTGGGGCAAGTACACGGCGCACGACAACAATCGCGATGGCATCGTGTTGTCGCAGAAGCTGTCGCAGAACGTGATGTCAACGTTTCTGCACTGGAAGCCGGTAGTGGTGCACGATCTGCACGAGTCGGTGCCGTTTCTCTATACCAGTACGGGAACGGGGCCGTACAACGACGAGTACGACCCGATCGTGATCGACGAGTGGCACACGCTCGCGTATCAGGAGATCACCGAGCTCACACGCCGCGGGCTACCCGGCGTGTGGACGCACGGCTTCTACGATGGCTGGGCTCCCAATTATACCGTGCTCGCGGTCGGCAATCTGCATAACTCGATCGGGCGCTTCTACGAGACATTCACGTCCTCGGGTGCGGGATGCCAGATGGTGAATTTGCCGACCACCGACACGACCAGACGATGGGACCGTCCCAATCCTCCGGTGAACGGCGTGCGCTGGTGCATTCGCTCCAACATCAACTACCAACAGTCGGGAGTGCTTGTCGCACTGCGCTACATGGCCGACCGTCGCGATGTGTTTCTCAACAACTATGTGAGCAAGGCCGAGCGGATGATTGCACGCGGGCGCAACTCCGCGCCGTATGCGTTCGTGATACCGCGCGGGCAGCGTCACGCGGCCGAAGCCGCTGAGCTGGTGAATCTGTTCAGGACACACGGAGCAGAGGTGCAGGAGGCGACTGCTGACTTTTCGATCGGAGTGGACTCAGCGGCGCGGCGCGACTCGGCTGCGCGTGACTCGGCTGCGCGTGACTCGTCACGCTCCGGTGCGGTCAATGCGCGCACCCGAATGGTGATGGTCCCCGTGCATGCGGGTGATTGGATCGTGCGATTGGATCAGCCGTACGCCGCTCCGGTGCGCACCATCCTCGCGATCCAGAAGTACCGCGCCGATGACCCGCCGCCGTACGACGACACTGGCTGGACGCTGGATCTGCTGCGCGGGGTGGAGACACTCAAGGTGTCGGACTCGAGCATCTTCGCGCGTCCGATGCGGATGATCACGAGCGAAGCAAAGGTCACTGGCAGCGCGACCGGCACTGGCTCGACACTAATCGTCAGGCACTTGGGCGACTGGCGTTCGGCGGCGTTGCCGTGGAAAGTGAAGGGCGCAAGGGTGAGTGTCGCCGACTCCTCGTTCAGCGCGGACGGAGCCAAGTATCCGGCCGGAACATTTCTCCTCGAACGCGCGGACGCAAAGGTGCGCGATGCTGTGGCTGCGCTCGGGCTCAATGTCGTGGCAACGAGCGCACCGCTTCCCTCGGCGCGACATGCAGTCAGTCTCCCGCGCGTCGCGATCATGCACTCCTGGCTCGAGACACAGAACGAAGGATGGGTGCGCTTCGCATTCGATCAGATGGGAATCCCATACACGTACATCTCCGACCAGACGCTGAGACGGCCGAACCCTCTGGAACGATTCGACGTTGTCGTGTATCCGCACGTGAACGGCGCGAGCACCGCACTATTGAATGGCCGGCCGATGATCGGACCCGCAATTCCGTGGAAGAAGACCGCGCTCACCCCCAACATCGGTAAGCTGGACCAGACGGATGACATTCGCCCCGGGATGGGGCTGGACGGGGCCGCGGCACTCAGGCGCTTCGTCGAGCGCGGCGGACTGCTCATCACCGAGGGAAACTCGTCGCGACTTCCGATCGACGTGGGTTTCAGCACGACCGTCTCCGTCGCTGCCACGCCCAAACTCCTTGCGCGTGGCGGCATCTACCGCGCAACCATCGCGGACCGAGCGAGCCACATCGTGGATGGTTACGACGCGGCCACTCTCCCCGTGTACTTCAATCAGGCACCTGTGCTCGCGGTGACACCGCGCGACACGTTGCAACACAACGAGGGAATCGATTCGGCCGTCGTCGCCGCGCGTGAGCACGCGCGAGCCAGAGCCATCGTATCGTTTGCACGCAACCCGGGCGACCTGCTCATCTCCGGACTGCTCGCCAACGGCGACGAGATGACCGGCAAGGCCGCCGTCGTGGATGCGCCGCTAGGCGAGGGCCACGTCGTGATGTTCGGCATCCGTCCGCTCTGGCGCTGGGAGACGCAGGGGACCTTTGCGATGCCGTTGAACGCGATGGCGAACTGGAATCACCTGTAATTAGGTCGAACGACGCGGTTATCTTGTCCTTCATGTCCGGACGCCCATACATTCTCGCCGAAACAAACTGGAAGGCCGTTGCTGATACCGATTATCAGGTAGCGGTACTTCCCTGGGGTGCGACCGAAGCGCACAACTACCATCTACCGTACGCGACCGACGTGCTGGAGTGTGACGCCGTCGCGGCGCGATCGGCGCACATTGCGTGGGAGCGCGGAGCGCGGGTGATCGTGCTCCCGACAGTTCCGTTCGGGGTGAATACCGGTCAGTTGGATATCAAGCTGTGTCTCAACATGAATCCGAGTACGCAGGCTGCGCTCCTGCATGATCTGGTGAGCGCGCTGGAAGGGCAGGGAATCTTCAAGCTCGTGCTTATTAACGGTCACGGTGGCAACGACTTTCGCCAGATGATCCGTGAGCTGCAGCCGCGCACGCGCGTGTTTCTATGTGCGCTCAACTGGTACACTTGCGTCGATCCATCTGCGTATTTCAATGAGCCAGGCGATCACGCCGGCGAGCTGGAGACAAGCGTGATGCAGCATCTCGCGCCGGATCTGGTGCTGCCGCTCTCGGACGCCGGTGACGGGAGCCAGAGGCGCCCATCGATCGCGGCCATGCGCGACGGCTGGGTATGGGCGCCGCGGCCCTGGACCAAAGTCTCAGCCGATACCGGAACGGGGAATCCCGCGGCATCGACAGCGGAGAAGGGAGCCAACTTTCTCGACGCGGTCACAACGAAGATCGGAGCCTTTCTCGTGGATCTGGCCGCTGGCGATATTGACAAGCTGTATGGCTGACCGCGCTTCAGCTCATCTCGAAGTACCCCTGCGCCGCCTTCACCACCAGATCAGCGGTGCCATCGACGCCGAGCGCGTCGGTGTTGACGCAGAGATGATATGTATCTGGCGCTTCCCACTCGCGGCCCCAGTGTGATTTGACCCAGTCGCGACGCTGGCGGTTGGTGTCATCCACGCGCTTGGCCGCCTGCGTCTGGTTCAGCGCGTCGCGGAACATCGCTCGGCGTATCAGCGCCTCGCGTGGCGCGTAGCAGAACACGCTTAGTACGTCGCCGCGAAGGCCGAGCATCAGGTGCGCGCCACGTCCAACGATGACGACTGGGCCGCGCGAGGCGGCCTGCTCGATTACGTGCCGCGTCACCGCAAGCAATCGCTCTTCTGTGGGCGGGAGCTTGGCGTTAGCGAATGGCGATAGCATCTCCTGCGTGCTCATTGCCATCGCGGTGACGAGCCGTTCGCTCAGCGACGGCATGCGCTCCTCGCGTGCGGCGACCTCCAACGTCGTGAGCCCCGTCCTCGCGGCCACTTCGTCGATCACCCCGTTGTCGACCAACGACCACCCAAGCGCTCGCGCAATCGCGGTCGCTACATCGGAACCACCCGAGCCGTACATGCGTGAAACAGTGATGATCGGCATTGAGAGATTTGCTGGATTTACTGGATTTGACGCACTCGATGGACTCGACAGATCGCTGAGTTAGGCTGAAAGGCCGCCGAAGTAGTCCTCGCCCGGCCGGCGCCGCTTCTCGTTGATGGCACGTGCGTAGCGTCCCTCGTCCGAGCGAGAGATCTTGCGCCGCGCGACCAGTGCCTCGAGCACCAGCTCACACGCGGCGGCGACCAGCGCCGTGTCGCCGCGCTTGGCCAGCGCTGACTCTTCGACGGCGTCCAATAGTCCGGGGACTGACTCGAATCCCCGCACCACGGACGCCGCGGATACGTCGTCCGACACTTGCAATGCACCACCGGCGTCGAACCACATCACGATGTCATCCGTATCCACCGTGCCGGCGCGCTCGCGGAAAGTCGCGTCCGCTGCTCTCCGGATTAGATCCCGCGCGATCGCCGGCCCGCCCACTATCTCGCCCTCGTACTCGAGCTCGATCTTGCCCGTGATCGCCGGAAGCGCGGCGTACACGTCGGCGATGCGCGGCACCACCTCCGACTCGCTCGTCTCCACCGCGCGACGCTCAGCGTTCGAGATCACGTTCTCCATCACCGTGATCGGCATGCGTTGCGACACTCCGGATCTCCGGTCGACGCGCTTGTCGGTGCGCGCTTCGAAAGCGATGCGCTCGATCACTTCTTCCATGAAATCGGGGACTCTCACGCGCAACGCGCCGCGATCTGTCCACGCCTCCTGGCGCGTGATCGACATGCCAACGTCCACCGTTTCCGGATAGTGCGTCACGATCTCACTACCAACGCGATCCTTCAGCGGCGTGATGATCTTGCCGCGGGCCGTGTAATCCTCGGGGTTAGCCGAGAAGACCAGCAGCACGTCGAGCGGGAGCCGCACCGGGTAGCCTTTGATCTGGACGTCGCCTTCCTGCATGATGTTGAAGAGTCCGACCTGGACCTTGCCCGCGAGATCGGGCAACTCGTTCAGCGCGAAGATGCCGCGATTGGCGCGCGGCAGCATGCCGTAGTGGATCGTCAGCTCATCGGAGAGGATGTGACCGCCGCGCGCCGCCTTGATCGGATCCACGTCTCCGATGATGTCGGCGATGGTGACGTCCGGCGTTGCCAGCTTCTCGACATATCGGCTATCCCGTTCCAGCCACGCGATCGGCGTTTCATCGCCCATTTCCGCGAGAAGCTGGCGCGCGTATTTGGAAACAGGCTTGAAAGGATCATCGTTCACCTCGCTGCCGGCCACCATTGGCACCACCTCGTCCAGCAGGGTCGTGAGCGCGCGCAGGATGCGCGACTTGGCCTGGCCGCGCAGCCCGAGGAGAATGAAGTTGTGACGGCTGAGGACCGCGTTCGCGATCTGCGGCATCACGGTATCCTCGTAGCCCAGCACGCCGGGAAAGAGGGGCCCGCCCCGAGCGAGACAGTCCAGCAAATTCTGCCTCAGCTCATCCTTGACTGTGCGCCGGATACGGTCCGGAGCCGCGTAAAGAGAGCGCTTGAGGGCGCCAAATGTTTCAGGAAAAGACGACACACTACTCACTTACTACTCGTTGTTGGGGAGCGGGAAAGCGGGGTCTGACGCGGACCAGTCGCGAAACTTTCTCATACCATGTAATTTAGCTCGTGGGTCCTACCTCTTGACACCGATCCTGGTGGGGATAGATTCGACCCCGCGCCACATCCGGGCCACGCAAACGCGTGCACGGACCCGGGCGATCACCCTCTGAACCTCTCTAAGGAGATTCTCGTATGAAGCGCCTGGCCCTTGTCGCCGTCGCAGTACTAGCAGTTGCCGCTTGTGGAAAGAAGGATGAAGCCGTTACAGACACCACCATGATGCCTGGTGCGGCCGCGACCACGACCCCGATGACTGACACGTCCATGAGAATGATGGACACATCGATGAAGATGAATGACACGTCGATGAAGATGAACGACACGTCGATGAAGATGACGAAGAAGCCGTAGTCTCGGCTCTTCCCTGTAGTAAGGCAAAGGGCGCGATCATTCGATC
>JBBSHV010000073.1:0-11473 GCA_038232435.1 Gemmatimonadales bacterium
GCTCCTCAGCGCTCACGAAGACCGATCCCGGAACGAGGTTCGTCACTCGCTCGCGCACGGATTCCAGCTCGTCCGGCGGTAGCAGATCCGACTTGTTGAACACATAGATCACAGGCTTTTCTACCGCGCCGAGCTCTGCCAGCACTTCGATCACAACGGTGCGGTGATCCTCCCACATCGGGTCCGATACGTCGATGACGTGCAGTAGAACGTCGGCCTGTAGCACCTCTTCCAGTGTCGCGCGGAAGCTCGCCACCAGCTGATGCGGCAGCTTGCGCACAAAGCCCACGGTGTCGGTGAGGAGAATGCGCTCTCCCTCGCCCAGCTCGATTTCGCGCGTGAGCGGGTCGAGGGTGGCGAAGAGACGGTTCTCCACGAACACCGTTTGGTCCGCCGCCAGTGCCCTCAGGATCGACGATTTGCCCGCATTGGTATATCCGACCAGGCTCGCCTGAAATTCGCTCTTCCTGGAGCCCCGCTGGACTTCGCGCGAGCGCTGAACGTCTTCCAGCCGCTGGCTCAGGACCTTGATGCGGTGGCCGATGAGCCGCCGGTCGGTCTCCAACTGCGTTTCACCAGGTCCGCGCACGCCGATACCGCCGCGGAATTTCTCAAGGTGGGCCCACATCCGCGTAAGTCTGGGCAACATGTACTGCAGCTGCGCCAGCTCCACCTGCATCTTGGCCTCGCTGCTCCGCGCGCGTGTAGCAAAAATGTCCAGGATGAGCTCGGCGCGATCCATCACGCGCAGCCCGGTGAGATCCTCGATGTTCTTGCCCTGGCTCGGACTCAGCTCATCGTCGAAGAGGAGCAGCGTCGCGTCAGTGTCGGCAATCCTGCCCTTCAGCTCATCCACCTTTCCCTTGCCGAGATAGGTGGCGGGATTGGGACGGTCAATCTGCTGAACCACTTCTCCCACTACCTGCGCTCCGGCCGTGTCCGCCAGCCGCTCCAGCTCTTCCAGATGCTCAGCGGTCCGCTGCCGCGCCGCGCGACCCTTGCGCGGCGCGCCGACAAGGATCGCGCGCTCCGTGGGAGCCGCCAGATCGATCAGATCTCTAGACAATCGTTGCTTACCGTGTGGCCCCTCCGAACGTCGTGAAACGCCCGGTCTGATTGTATGGCTGCGTGAAGTTTCCGACCGGTGTGGAGACCGTCACGTCGCCGAGCACGCGGTAGTCTACCGCCCCCTTTCCAATGAGCTGCCTACCGGCAGCCCCCAGCCCCGCATAGCTCAGGGTCACCGGCAGCTTCACGATGGTGGAGTCGCCGCTCTGCACGGCGAAGTGCGTGTCATACTGGCCCTCCCCCAACGCGGTGGAGTCGACCATCAGCCGGTACGTGAGCTTGGTCGCGTCCAGGCGGTAGCCATTCGGGTTGTACACGCTCAACACAACGTCCAGCGAGCCACCCGTCAGGCCAATACCGCGCACCTGAAGATCGCGAAACTTGACGACCGGCTGCTGGAACGCCGCGCGGCCAAGTGAAGCACAGGCGGAAAGCGCCAGCGCCGCAACCATCACAAATGTTTTCTTCATGCCCACATCTCCTGCACGGAAAGTGCCGAATCGTTGGATAAATGGAGCTCCCGCCCTAGTTTACCCCGCATCATGCCAACGGATCATATCAAGGTGCTGGTCGTGGCCGGCGCACGCCCCAACTTCATGAAGGTAGCCCCCATCTTGCGCGCGCTCACAGCGGCCGGACACGAGGCGGTGCTCGTCCACACGGGACAGCACTACGACGCGGCGATGTCGGATAGCTTCTTCACGGAGTTGGGCATTCCCGAGCCGGACCACCATCTCGGGGTGGGAACGGCGAGCCATGCGGTACAGACGGCTCGTATCATGGAAGCGTTCGAGCCAGTGCTCATCAAGGAGCATCCCAATTGGGTCGTCGTCGTTGGCGACGTGAATTCCACGATGGCCGCCGCGCTTGTCGCATCCAAGCTCAAGGATCAGGCGCACTGCAAGATCGCGCACGTCGAAGCCGGACTTCGCAGCAACGACTGGCGCATGCCCGAAGAGGTGAATCGCGTCGTTACAGATCGTGTGTGCGACCTGCTACTCACACCGTCGGAGGACGCAGCGGCCAATCTCGAAGCGGAAGGCATTCCGGCCGATCGCATCCGCTTCGTTGGCAACGTCATGATCGACTCCCTGCTGGCACAGCTATCCGCCGCGAGAGAGACGAACACGCTCGAGCGCCTGGGGCTGCGTCGTCGTCACTACGTTGCCGCGACGCTGCACCGCCCCTCCAACGTGGACGACGCTGACGCGCTGGAGAATGTACTGGGCGGACTTGCGCGGGTGGCCGAGTCGGTGCCGGTCGTGCTGCCGCTGCATCCGCGAACGCACAAGAACATTGAGCGTTTCCACCTGCACCAGATGCTCGCACCGCTCACCATACTCGACCCGCTCGGCTACACCGAGATGCTCGCACTCACCGACGGCGCGCATTGCGTGCTCACCGATTCCGGTGGCATTCAGGAGGAGACCACGGCGCTCGGCGTTCCATGCGTAACGTTGCGCGAACAGACTGAGCGGCCGATCACGATCACCCAGGGCACCAATCGCATGGCCCCGTGGCCACTCACGCCGCGCGGAATTCTGGGCGCGTATCTGGAATCTGTCGCGGCCGTGGAACACGGCGTTCCCCGGAAACCGGCCGGGTGGGATGGCCACGCGGCGGAGAGGATCGTCCAGGCGCTGGTGGATGCACGCGCGTGACACCATGTGTCATCGCGTGATGTTACGGCGGCGTCGATTTGTTCTTGGTCTCTTCCCACCACGCCAGTCGCTTGGCAATGTCGCGCTCGAATCCGAACGGGCCGGGCTCGTAGAATACCGAGCCGCGTAGCTTCTCCGGGAGATACTCCTGTGGGAGATATGCGTCCGGACTGTCGTGCGCGTACCGGTATCCCGCGTGATAGCCCAGGTCGCGCAGAAGCTGCGTCGGCGCGTTGCGGATGTTCATCGGCGGTCCCTCGCCCGGCGTGTCGCGCGCGGCGTCCATCGCCGCACTCAACGCGCGGTACGACGAGTTTGACTTGGGCGCGGTCGCCAGATACACCAGCATCTCCGCCAGCGGCAGATATCCTTCCGGCGGCCCGAGAATGTGATACGCGGTACGCGCCGCAACCGCGAGCTGGAGCGCTTGTGGATCAGCCACGCCAATGTCTTCCGCCGCCATCGCAATGGAGCGCCGAAAGATCGTCATCGGATCCTCGCCTGCCTCGATCATGCGCGCGGCCCAATACAGCGCCGCCTGAGGGTCGCTCCCGCGCAAACTCTTGTGCAGCGCGGACAGGAGATTGAAATGCGCCTCGCCGCTCTTGTCGTGTAGCGCGAACCGCTTCTGCAGCGCACCGCGAACCACATCAACGGTGATCTCGCCGCCGTCGGAAACATCGCTCGCGGCCGCTTCGAGGGCCGTCAGCGCACGCCGTGCATCGCCATCGCTCTCGCGCGCAAGCACAGCGCGCGCATCGTCCGCGATGCTGATCTTGCGCCCGCCCACGCCGCGCGCTTCATCGTGCAGAGCCCTATCGATCAGTGCGGCAAGATCACCTTCTGTCAGCGATTCGAGCACGAATACGCGCATGCGCGAGAGCAGCGCGCCGTTCACCTCGAATGACGGATTTTCCGTCGTTGCGCCAATCAGCGTGATGGTCCCCTGCTCCACGTGCGGAAGAAACGCGTCCTGCTGCGCACGGTTGAAGCGATGGATCTCATCCACGAACAGGATGGTGGAGCGCCCCTCGACCAGTCGCTCCTCCGCCTCGGCCACGACCTCCCGAACGCGCGGCACGCCTTCAGTAACAGCGGAGAACGGGACAAACTCGCTATCAGTGTACTGCGCGATGATCCGGCCCAGCGTCGTCTTCCCAGTCCCCGGTGGACCCCAGAAGATCATGGATCCGACACTGCCGCGCTCAATCGCCGAGCGGAGCGGCTTGCCCTGGGCGAGCAGATGCTCCTGCCCTACAAATTCGTCCAGCGACCGAGGACGCATTCGCGCAGCGAGCGGTTGTGCGGATAAAGGTGCATTGAAGAGCGACGGCTCCGGTTTGGTGCGGTGACGTTTGGGCATCTCCTTCACCTACATTGATGAAAGCGCGGCATGGCCTGCCGCGTAGCCGATGCACCCGCCGAAGAAGGCGACCGGCAAGCGCCAGCCATGCTTGTGCTGAAACTCAGGCACCAAATTGGATGCGGCGACATACAGTGTCACGCCGCCCGAGAGCGCGAGCCCGTACTCCTTGAGCGGCCCAAAGACCTCGGTGAAGAGCGCGCCGACCACGGTCGCAAGCCCAAGCAGCGCCGCCGCACCCAACGCCTTGTTGCGCTCGAACCCGGCTGCCAGGAACAGGCTCGACACGGCCGATCCTTCTGGAAGCTTGTGCAGTACGATCGCCGCGACCACGAGTGTGCCTACGGTTGAGCCAGCAGCAAAGCCGCTCGCGATCGCGACACCATCCACCAGCATGTGCAGCAGTAATCCGATCAGCGCCGAGATGCCCACGGCGCGCGTTACGTGGTGCGTCTCCTCGCCGAAGTGAAAGTGCGGGACAAGTGTGTGCTGCGTGAGATGAACCGCCAGGTAACCAATGAGTACCAGCCACGCCGCGATGGCTCCATGCGCACGCAGAGCGTCGGGGATCATGTCCACCAGCGCTACCGAGATCATGAAGCCGGCAGAGAAGGCAATCATGACGTCCAGATCGCGAGCACTCCACACCCTGCGACCTGTTACGAAGGCCGCGCCGATCACATTCGCGAGCGCGGCGACAACAGCCGCGAGAAGCGCGGCTGCGCTCACGCTCTCTATCACGCGCGCGGTATCGGCGTGAGCGTCAACCGCTCGGCCGCGGCCGCGATTGCAGAGCTCAATACCGGTGCCGCCGCACGGTCCCATGGCTGCGCTCGCCACGGCTTGTTGGACACGGCGCCATAGTGCTCCAGGCCCTTTGCCTGGAGCAAATACAGCCAGCGGTCACTTCGCGCGTACGCGTACAGATCCAGCTCGGCGTTGAGCGAGAGCTGGTCGTCAGCCGTATAGATGGTCACGTCGACGCCACCGTACGTCGCCATTGGAACCTTGAGGCGCGCGAGCGCATCACGCACGTCCGGCAGCGCGACATCGGTTCCCTCCCACGATCGCCTCGCGCGACGGTCCATGATTGTCACATCGACGGCTGGCGGAAGATGCTCGCTCAATACGTACAACAGATCAACCGCGCGCTCGGCGTTCGCGGCCACGTGCGCCTCGAAGTAATTCTCAGGCGTTCGCTCGAACGTGAACCCGTCGGACCCGGACCGGAACCTGCGCCACACAGTCCCCTGCTCCGCTCTGCCTCGAAAGATCATGCCGCACGCTCCGCGTATCTGAGCAAAAAGTCGCGCGTGTTGCGCGTGGGGTCATCCAGCACCACCTGCAAGAGACCGCGAAGCGCATCGCCGAGCCGCTTTCCCTTGATGCCGAGCGCGACCAGGTCGTCGCCGTTGACGGCAAGATCAGACACCTCGACAGGATCACGATATGCGATCCTTACGGCGCGCCGATAAACAGATTCAACCCGCTCGCGCGACGGCGCTTGCCGGCCACTCTCGCGCTCCGCCCACCAGAATGCGTCTGCCAGGCGAAGAACAGGTGCAAGGCGCGTGCGACCCGCGCGCCCGGCCCACTGTCGCAACATCGCATCTGTCGGGGGCTCCGGCCGCATCAGCGCCTCCTTCATGTCTCGCCCCATCGAGTGCCACCGTTCAACCAGCCCGCCGATCCAGGCAACGTCGGAGTTGGAGAACCGTAATGTCTTGAGTGTTGGGACTACCGTGCCCGGAGTGGCCGAAGCGAACAGGCCCGCGAGCCGTGTAATGAAACGCTGCGGACGGCCATGCAGTATGGGCAGGCGCAGGTGATCCAGCGCGAGCAGTTCCACGGGAGTGATTCCCGCGAGCGATGGCACCAGCGCCGCGAGCGCACCGGAGTCCTTCCACATGCGGAACGCGCGGCTGGGTAGTGCCACCTGTTTCATGGTCTTCTCGATTTCCTGCCGTACCCGCTCGGGCGACAATCGTCCGAGATGCGGCGCGCTGGAGACGATCGCTTGCCACGTGCCGCGCTCGACGTCGAACCCAAATCGCGATGCGAAACGTATCGCGCGCAGCGCGCGCAGTCGATCCTCGCGCATGCGCTCCTTGGCGACGCCAACCGCGCGCACGACCCTGGCCGCGAGATCATCCCGACCGCCGAACGGATCATGCAGCTCGTCACGAGTGGGTGAGTACGCAATGGCATTTATGGTGAAGTCTCGGCGCGCGAGATCGTCATCCAGCGACGCACCGAACTTAACCACCGCGTGTCGTCCGTCGGTCTCCACGTCTCTGCGAAAAGTCGTGACCTCGTGCATCACACCGGTCTCGTCCAGAACGCCGACTGTACCGAATTCAATGCCGACCGGAACCGTTCTGCGGAAAAGTCGTTGCACCTGTTGCGGCCTTGCGCTGGTCGCAAAATCCCAGTCAAGGTTGGGGATGCCGAGCAGTGCGTCGCGCACCGCGCCACCCACGCACCACGCCTGATGCCCCGCGGCCTCAAGCACCTGCGTGATCTCGACGACCGCTGCCGGCACTTCGATCAGCACGGCTTCGGGACCAGTCTACGCGGCAAAAAGCGCTCGCAGATATGCATCGTCCGCACCCGCTCCGAGCGCCAGCATGAGATCAATCCGAGCCTGCTGTGGCCGGCGTGCACCGGCGAGTATCGCGCCCATGTTCTCCAGCGTGCGACCACCTCCGGGGTAGGCGTAGGTGTGCCCCACGCGTCCGCCACCGGTACGCGAAGTGATCAGCACCGGCTTGCCTGCCTCGATGAAGCGCGCGATTCCGGGGATCATCTCCGGCGGCACGTTGCCGCGTCCCATCGCCGCCATCACCGCGCCGCACGAATCCGCGCACGCCGCGTCTAGCAGGCGCGAATCACATCCTGCTACCGCAAAGAATACGTCCACGGGCGTCGCTGGTTGCACCGGAACGATTGGTGGTGGCGACGGCGGGAGCTCGCGCCGGAAGATCACTTCGCCCTCATCAAGATATCCGATCGGGCCGAGACCGGGGCTTTCAAATGCGTCGAGAAGTTGCGTGTTTGATTTGGTAACGTCGAACGCGCTGAAGATCTGCCCGCTGAGGACTACCATCACCCCCTGCCCGACCGCTGAATCGCTGCTGGCGACGCGAACGGCCTCGAACAGATTGGCCGGTCCGTCCCACCCCAGATCGCTTTGCGTACGCATGGCGCCGGTGAAGACCACCGGTTTGGCCGAGTCGAGTGATCGGGCGGCCATGTACGCGGACTCCTCCATCGTATCCGTGCCGTGCGTAACGACAATCCCCTCGACATCGTCACGCATTAGATGCTCCGCGATGCTATTCCGGAGCGCCCACATCCGCTTGACTGTCATGTGCGGGCCTGGAAAGTGGCCCCACTCAATCGTCTCAACACGAGCCGCGCTCTCCAGCCCGTGAGTGGCCCGCACAATCTCTTCCGCGGTGAGTGCAGGCGTCGCGCCACCGGCGGTGGGATCGTGGCGCATGGCGATCGTCCCGCCGGTGAAGAGGATGACGATCATGCGGTAGTGTTGGTGCCGCCGATATTGTTCGTGTCGTTGGGCCCGTCGTGACCGGACGACACACGGATGATTTCACGCAGCACAACATCCGCACTCGCGCCAACATCTACCGCGCGTTCCGCGGCAACCTGGCACGCGTACGTGACCAGCGCGTCGACCACGAGCAGATCCGGTGCAGAGCCGCGCGTCTCGCAGCCGTCGGTGAGAAGCTTGCGCAACGCGTCTCCAGCCGCCACCGCCAGCGCCTCTCCGCCCGCAAACGATGGCACGCTGCGCGCGGGCTCCGGTACCGCGGCCCGAATGCGCGTCGCGAGATCTTCATCCACGTCGGACAACCGTGCGTCTAGCCAATTTCCCAACGACTCCCCCGACGAATCTTCCATCATCACCGACCCTTACCCTACCTGCTCGCCAACAATGGCGGGAACGCGCTCGAGCAGCGCCGGAAGAGCGTCAGCGCTCGGAATGCCGGCCTGCGCGAGCTGAGGCTTGCCACCGCCCCTACCGCCCGCCTCCTGAGCCAATGTCTTGACGATGACGTCAGCGCGCGCACCGCGGTCACGTGCTGCATCACCCACCGCGACCACGAGCGCGTTCTTGTTCCCCTCGAACGTGCTGGTGAGCGCGATTACCGCGTCCGGTGCACGCTCGCGCGCTGCATCGGCCACCTCCTGCAACGCCTTCTGATCCGCGACCAATACGTGTTTGGCGACCACGCGTATTCCGCTGATCACCACGGCTCCATCCAGTAATGCCTGCACCGGGCCACCGTCAGCAGCACCGCTGCCGCGCATCAACTCACTCACGCGCTTCTCCAGTGCCCGCCGCTCTTCCGCAAGCGCCTGCACCCGCTTGAGTGTCATCCCGCCCGACGCCTTCACCGTCTCCGCGATGGCATTGAGGACCCGCTCGCGATCGCGCGCGACGTCGTACGCACGAGTACCTGTTATCGCCTCGATCCGGCGCACTCCCGCGGCTACTCCCGACTCGCTCACGATGCTGAACAGCCCGATCTCGGCCGTATTTCGCACATGCGTGCCGCCACACAGCTCGGTCGAAAGCGACTGGATCTCAACCACCCGTACCATGTCCCCGTACTTCTCGCCGAACAACGCCATGGCACCGGCCGCGACAGCTTCCTGATACGGACGCTCCGACGTGTGCACTGGAGTCGCCGTCAGCACGCCCCTGTTGACAAGGTCCTCGACGCGCTCGATCTGGTCGCGCGTTAGCGGCCCGCTATGCGTAAAGTCGAAGCGCAGCCGGTCGGGCGCGACGAGCGAGCCAGCTTGGTGCACGTGTTCTCCCAGCACCTCGCGCAGCGCTGCATGCAGCAGATGCGTCGCCGTATGATTGCGCTCAGTATCCAGACGCAGCTGCCGCGGTACGACCGCGCGCACGCGTCCGGGAACGACGTCGCCGACCGCGGTGCCGATCGCGACGGGCATGCCGTTCACCTTGCGCACGTCGTCAACCGACATCCGCCACGCGTCGCCCAGGATCTCGCCCGTGTCGGACACCTGACCTCCCGACTCCGCGTAGAATGGCGACTCGCGCAACAGTACAGCCACCCGCCCGCTCCCCCCCTCCCACGACCGGACGCCCAGCACTTCGGTATCAGCATCGCGCTGCTCGTAACCGACAAAGCGAGCCTTGGCCAGCGCTGCCGAGAGCGCATCCCCCTGCACCGACCACGCCGATGGATCAGATAGGTCGTCCGCGGCGACACCAAGCTTGCGCGACCTGCGCTCCTCCTGAGACTGCGCACGCTGCGCCGCCAGTGCGCGCTCGAACCCGGGGATGTCCACCGTGTAGTCGCGCTCGCGCGCCATCAACTCGGTAAGGTCGATTGGGAAACCATAAGTGTCGTACAGCTTGAACGCGTCCTCTCCGGCGATGTTGCGCTCCTGCGTGGTATGCGGCGGCGCAAGCTCGTCGAACCGGCGCATTCCACCGTCGATCGTCGTGAGGAAACGGTCCTCCTCCGCTCTTGTGGTGTCCAGGATGTGCTGACGCCGCGCACGCAATTCTGGATACACGTCGCCCATCGTGTCGATGACGCGCTCCACCACCCGCACCAGCGTCGCTTCGCGCCGGCCCAGCAGCCACGCGTAGCGCACACCGCGGCGTAGGATTCGGCGTAGCACGTATCCTCGTCCGTCGCTGGACGGATACACACCGTCGCTCAACAGAAACGCGATCGCGCGCGCGTGGTCCGCGATCACGCGCATCGCAGCGACTGTCTCCGCATCGGGAGCCTCGGAAACGCCTCCGACCTGATTGAGAAGCTGCTCCGCGACCGCCGCAATCAGCGGGGCAAACGCATCGGTGTCGAAGTTGTTCGACACTCCCTGCATCACGGCGGCGATCCGCTCGAGCCCCGCACCGGTGTCCACGGACGGCCGCGGAAGCGGCACCAGCCCGCCGTCCGGCTGCCGGTCATACTGCATGAAGACGAGATTCCAAATCTCGACAAAGCGCCCGAGTTCGGCCGCGTCGACGAATTCTTCGGTAGTGAGATCAACGACGGATGGATCGGTCCATCGCGCGGTCACTCCGGCCGGCGGCGCCCAATCACGCGACACCTGCGCCAGATCCACGTAAATCTCCGTGCACGGACCGCATGGACCCGTGTCGGCCATCTGCCAGAAGTTGTCCTTCTCGCCCAGTCCGTAGATGCGATCGTCCGGAAGCCCGGCGACCTCGCGCCAGAGAGCGCGCGCCTCGTCGTCCTCGCGGAAGACGGTCACGCGCAGGTTCTCCGGCGCCAGCCCCAGCTCTTCGGTGACGAACTTCCACGCGAAGCGGATCGCATCGCGCTTGAAGTAATCGCCGAAGGAGAAGTTGCCCAGCATCTCGAAGAACGTGTGGTGCCGCGCGGTGTGGCCCACCTGCTCCAGATCGTTGTGCTTGCCACCGGCGCGCACGCATTTCTGAGTGGTGGTCGCGCGCCGCTCTCCGCCGGGCGGGTCTTCCGCACCGAGGAAGACTTTCTTGAACTGCACCATCCCGGCGTTGGTGAACAACAACGTCGGATCGTCAACTGGGACGAGCGATGAGCTGGTACGCACAACGTGCCCCTCTCGCTCAAAGAACTTCAGGAAGCGGTCGCGTATTTCGGACGATTGCATATTGTCCGGAAATATATGCCGGAGCCCGGTGCCGTCTGATTGCGGCCGTGGGGGCGACCGACGGTCGCCCTGATTCATGCATGTACCAACGATTGAAGGCCGCCCCGAGGGACGGCCTTCAATCCAAGTCTACCGGGGCGGTAGAACTAAGGTGCTTGGGTCAGGTGCGCGTGCGCTAGACCAATCAGCTACCTAGCGACGGACCTTGCGGCGGACGATCGGGACTAGCCCGACGAGGCCGGTCCCCAGAAGTGCCATGGAGCTGGGCTCCGGCACGGTTGAACCCGTCGCGAATCCCTGTCCCGTGATGGCAACAGTAGAACCAGCCGATCCAGATGTCTGATCGTTAAGCGAGAGATCGTTGACGGCAAAGTTGAGCGTACTGCCGTTCGAGAACGTGAAGGTGTGCGAGTTGTTCACGAAATCTACGAACACGTTGCCGCTGGTTTGCCCGGACAGATTACCCAGCAATACGGCGGTGTACTGGTTAGTACCCGACGTCTGCGTCGGCTGCGTGAAGTTCAGGAAAAGCGCGAACTGCCGTCCAGTGTAGTTCGTGGTGCCATCAACGAGCGTAAACGAGCCGAGGTTGTTGAAGTTCGGCCCCGTCGCCGAGCTGCCCAGCGTGAACAAACCGTCAGCGGCGTTTGAGCTGGCGTCGAACGTGGAACCCCGGAACGTCAGGCCGTTCGATACGGCCGTGCCCGTCCCC
>JBBSHV010000074.1:0-11354 GCA_038232435.1 Gemmatimonadales bacterium
AACGCGGCCCCCATCCCGACGAGAGCGTATGCGCCAGGCCCCGCGGTCAGCGTTGGGAACAGGACGTGCGCAATCTGGCCCACGACCGCACCCAGCATTGCTCCCATGAACATCGTTGGACCAAAGATTCCGCCAGCGTTCCCGGATGCATAGCACACTGCGGTCGCAACCATTTTCAGCATGGCTAGCATGACGACGACCCTGAAGACCAGATCGCCGTTGAGCACTTTCTCGACCTGGTCGTAGCCGACGCCCATGACTTCTGGAACGAAGTACCCCATCACTCCGACCAGCAGGCCGCCAGCAACCGGCTGGAGCCACACGGAAGCCTTCGGCAGGCGACTGAACCTGATGCGAAGGTTGAGGAGCAGCTTGACGAACGTAACGGAAGCAAACCCGCCGACGATCCCGAGCACCGCATAAAAAAGGAGCTCGACCGGGTTGACGAGCCGGTAGCCGGCAACGTGAAAGAGTGGCTCGTCACCGAGAACGAGGTGCAGCACCATCCACGATGTCGCCGAGCTGAGCACTATGGAGCCAAGGATGGGCGCGTGCAGGTCGCCCATGATCTCTTCGAGCGCGAAGATTATCGCGGCGATGGGAGTGTTGAATGCCGCCGCCAGCGCCGCGGCTCCGCCGACGGGAATGAGCCACTTTACCTGGTCCCTGCTGAGGCCTAGGCGGCGACCGATCAGCGATGCCACCCCGGCCCCGATCTGCACCGCGGGGCCTTCTCGGCCGAGAGCGATTCCGCTGGCGAGCGAGGCTGAACACAGGCCGAATTTCCCCAGGACCGTGCGCAGAGAGATGCGCCCATCGTGGATGAAGACCGCCGCACGCGTCTGTGGAATGCCACTTCCTCGCGCGTTCGGGAAGTACTTGAAGAGCAGGTAGCCCGTTATCAGGGAGCCCAGGACGGGGATGAGCAGGCGGCGCCAGCCCGATCCGCCGGGCGGGTACATGTGCGCCGCCAGCCGCCCTGTAAGCAGAATGAACGCGACGACTATGAGGCCGACCAGAGCGCCGATCATCAGGCTCAGCACCAGGGCGAGCCGGTCCTCCTTGCGACGGAGGTCTTCGATCAACTCGTTGAGCCGTCCGGGCCAGCGCGTCAGGATTGAGTCCAGCGATGGCGCCGTCGATGGAGCAGCATCCACTTTCACAGGTCGCAATGCAGACGGGAGTTTGCTGTTGACGATCCAGCTGCAGGCCAATGATGCGAATGGCGGCCGCCGGCGGCTGTGATCGGTTTGCGTTGGATCGTGCACATTTCTGAAGCTACTCCATACGACTTCGCTTCTGCTCTGCTCCCTGTTTCGTGAGACAGATTCAGGAGCGCACAGTGCGCTCTTTTGGCCCGGCGGCGTTCATCCCGTTCGACTGCGGACTGAGTAGCTCTTGTACGCCGGCGTCGTGACCGGTGAGAGACCGAGCCGCTCGGCAGTGCAGATTGTATCGAGGGCACGCTCCATCTCCTTGATACGCTGAACGGCGGCCTTGGGCTCCGAGACCGGGACCACTTCTTCGTTCGCTGTGAAGGCGACTCGGGCTCCGCCGCTGACCCGATGCTTCCAGTGCTGCAAGAGCGAAGGGCTGATGCTCAGCTCGCGGCTCAACTCGGCGATGCTGAGCTCGCCGCTCGTGATTCTCCGAACAGCCTCCTGCTTGAACTCGGCGCTAAACAGCCGCCGGCTGGGCCCTGGCCGGAGTCACGCCGACTCCAGCGTGCTATCCCGAGCGCCGAACTCGTCGTCGTCCCGCACACTGGACACGAACTGCCACTCACTCGACCAGACGCTGTTGCCGGCGCGGTGAGGCGCATCGCCACATCTCCGGCGCGCGTTTCCGTGAGCGAGTCAGTGCGCAATCGCGTTGCGCTCGACCGTCGCTCGACCGGGCGTGCTTGCCGAATCGGTGGGCCCCCCGTATAGTGGTGGCGCCGCTCGCCCCTTCCTTCTTCTCAGGAGCGCGCATGTCCACGAGCCCGACGCAGCCCGCCACGCCCGCTGCCCCGCCGATCCGCGTGGGCGGGATCATCGTCCGCTTCCTCGTCGAGCGCGAGCACACACGGGGCGGGCTCGCGATGTTCGAGTTCGACGTGCCGGCAGGGGCGAAGGTCCCGGCCGCCCACCGCCACGACGCGTACGATGAGACGCTCTACGCGCTGCGCGGCCGGCTGACGTGGACGGTCGACGGCGAGCGCTTCGAGCTGGCGCCGGGCGAGTGCGCGGTGATCCCGCGGGGTGCGGTGCACCGCTTCGAGAACCTCGGCAACGAGATCGCCACGACGCTCGCCGTCATCACCCCGGGCCTGCTTGGGCCGGCGTACTTCCAGGAGATCGCCGCGGTGATCGCGGCGGCCCAGGGCGGGCCCCCGGACATGGCGGCGGTGGCCGCGGTGATGCGCCGGCACGGCCTCACGCCGGCGTAGCGCGGGAGCCGAAGCGGCGGGCCTGCGCCCCCTCACGCCTGAACCCGCCCCGCGATCTGGGCACTTTCACGTACATGAATCATTGCGCCTTGCTGTCTCCGGAGTGACGCAGACGGCCGCGCGCGGCGAAGTCTATGACGAGCAGTACCGGCAACTGGAGCAATGGAGTCTCACTGAGCGGTCGTGCCGCGTACGATGCGTGGGCAGCGCCTCCAGTAAATTGCCGGTCATGCAACGAACGCCCGCAAGACAATGAGGTCCGAGCCGATCGTCCTGAGCTGGAGTGGAGGGAAGGACAGCAGTTTGGCGCTGGCTGCACTGCGCGAAGATCCACGCTACGATGTCGTTGCCCTGCTCACGAGTGTTACGCATGGGTACGATCGCGTGAGCATCCACGGCGTCCGGCGCGCCCTGGTGGAGGCGCAGGCCGCCGCCACAGGATTGCCGCTCATCGAAGTCGCGCTGGAGCCGCAGTCCTCGAACGAATCCTATAAAGCCGCGTTTCTCGAAGCGCTCGCTCGGGTTCGAGTAGCGCACCCGGCGGTCGGGCGAATCGCGTTTGGAGATCTCTTCCTCACAGACGTGCGTGAGTATCGCGAACGATTGGTGGCCTCGGGAGACTTCGGCGCGATCTTTCCGCTCTGGGGTCGCGATACACGGCAGTTGGCTGACGAATTCATCACTGCCGGCTTCAGAGCGCATCTTGTATGTGTCGATACCACGCAACTGCCAGCTACGTTCTCAGGGCGAGTGTTTGACGCGGCACTGCTCGCCGATCTGCCGCCTGCCGTTGACCCGTGTGGGGAGCGGGGCGAATTCCACACGTTCGTTTCAGCGGGACCGATCTTCTCCGCGCCGATCGGTGTGCGGCGTGGCGAGATGGTACTACGCGATAACCGCTTTGCGTTCAGCGATCTGGTACCGATTGGCAACGAATGACATATCGCCGCTAGCCGTCGATCTGACTACGTACTGATCCGCAACCGCTGCTGTCACGCTGCTGTCACGCTGCTGCCGCGCGTTGTGGCTGAACGCGCACGGAAAACACAAAGTCGCACTTAGGCCCTTGACTCGGTACCTAGGTACGGGGTGTACGTTACTCCCGTGCCGGTAACCGGGGAGCGAGGATGCGCGTAGGCGAAGCCGCAAAGGAGGCTGGGGTCAATGTTGAGACACTCCGTTATTACGAGCGGAGAGGACTTCTCCCGGAGCCGAGCCGCCGCTCATCCGGGTACCGGGACTACGAGTCCGACAGCATACAGCTGATCCGTTTCATCCGGCATTCGCAAGATCTCGGTTTCACGCTACGGGAGATTGGGGAGTTGATCGCGCTTCGCGACAACCGCTCACGTCGTGGGGCTGAGGTGCGCGCGCTGGCGATGGCCAAGCTCACTGATATCGACACCAAGATACGACGGCTTGGCGCTATGAAGCTGGCCTTGGAGCAACTGGTGGAATCCTGCCACTGCAACGGGTCTGCATGGGAGTGCCCCATCATCGAATCGCTCGATGATGGATCTGCGACGAAGAAAACAACCATTAGAGGATCAAATCATGGCACAACGCACGATTGAAGTATTCAGCGCAGGCTGCCCCGTCTGCGACGATGCAGTTCGCCTCGTTCGCGATATCGCGTGCGGCAGCTGCGATATCCAGGTGCATGACATGCGCACCGATGCAGCGCAGACCAAGGCGAAAGGTTACGGTATCAACCGGGTACCGGCCGTCGTGGTAAATGGCAAGCTTGCGGACTGCTGCCACCAAGGTGCAATCGACGCGAACACGCTACGCTCGCTCGGCGTTGGCACACCCGCGTAACCAGTCCAGAGCTCAACGCTGACTTCAACGCTGAAGTCAACGGGTTCGCCCGAGCATGAGTGGTGATCGTGACGCTAGTAAGCACCTTCGTGCGCCACGCCTCTTCTCGCGGCGAACCTGGGCGCGCGTTAGCGGTCCTATTGCCGCAACGCGCGTCTCAGCATAATCGACCGACGGTCCTACGCCGTGAGAGGTACCTCGGCTGATTCGCGAACCACTGCTGGAGCGGTCCGGTAGGCAACCGCGAAACCGTACAGGATTATTGCGGAACCGATTACCGTGAGCAGATAGCTTGGAATGAACCGAAGGTTTACGCCAGCGGCCATCCAATCTCCCGTCAACTTGAGAGCCGCGGGCCCGAACTTCACGATGACAGCACCAACCGGTACCCACACCGCCGCGCGAACGCCACCGAGGCGGTACAGCCCGATTGCTACTGCTCCGAGCGCGGACCAGTAGATCATGGGTGTCGATTCAAAGGCGGCCGACGCGCCGGCTGTAACAGCCATACCGGCAACCGCACCGTCGACCATGCAGCAGGTGCAGCCAGTGGCGAGAGCCACTCCACCGATGGCCAGCGCCGAGGCGCCAGGATTCCGCGACGGGAAAGCCCGCCAGAACGCATATCCGATGATCGCGGCCGCTACCAGGTAGAGGGAGGCGCCGAACATGTGGATCCCGTTCCATGGCACGCCTGGATTGCTGCCCATCGGCATGATGCCGCTCTCCGTTGCCAGTCCGCCCTTCATCGTCATCACCAACGGTGGGGTAATCCATGCGGCAACCGCCAAGACGGCGAAGCCAGCGAGCGCTATGTAGGCCGAGACGCGGGCCGTGCGCCACAACCCGTAGATGATGAGCGCCGCACCCACGCCGAGGAACAGAGGGTGTACCAGCTTGGTCGTCGCGCCTACTCCTCCCAGCGCGAGTAGTTGAACCGAGCTGACGGCCGTACCGCACGCACAGGCCATGACGACGCTGGTACCGCCGAGCGAAGCGCGGGTGGGATTCAGAGCTGCGTTCATTGATGCTCTCCGGGTTGGCGGCTGAACTCCTGGACCTGCGTTGGTCGTAGGTGCAGCCTGGTAATCGCTGCAATAACAGCGCCGCCACACATCATGTGGCGGAAGCGCTCAGGGTGTCGGCGAGCCGTTCGATGGCCCTGACAGCGGGTGAGTTTGGATCAAAGTCGATTGGTGTCTTGCCCGCACGCTCGGCCTCGAGCAGTGCCGAGTCGAACGGAATCTCGCCGGCCAGCTTGAGTGAGTGTGCAGCGCAGAAGTCGGCTATCGCCTTACGATCACCGTCGTCTCGCACCTTGTTAGAGACGGCAATGACGTCACCGATCCCGAGCTCAGCGGCGAGGGCAGCGACTCGACGTGCTACCTCCATTGAACGGTAGTACGGTTCAATCGTGGCGACGAAGCGCGAGAGGTGCTTCCCGGTGCCGCGCGAGAGATGCTCGAGACCGGCTTCCATGTCGACGATAATGTCGCGATCACCGTCGTCCTTCGTGACCAATTCACCGATTAAGCCGCGGACCGCGGCATGAGCGCTGCATAGTCAGCCAGCGCCGCCGTGATTCACCTTTCCCATGACCAGGAGGCGAACGCCGTCGGGTCCGGGCGCCGAATAGTTGGAGATGATTTCGTCGGAGTTCGCCGTGAAGACGGTCTTGGTTGTACCGTCCTCCTGCTGTTGGCGCTCCATCATGTTGCGTGGGAGGTCCATCATCTCCTGCGCTTGTATCTGAGGGATACCGAGAGTCACTGCCAGGTTGGGAGTCGTGTCCGCATCGACTGCCAGCACGTGGCGGCCGCGCCGAGCCAGGACTCTGGCGAGCGTGCCGGAGATTGTCGTTTTACCCGTCCCGCCCTTTCCCGCAATCGCTACTCGCATATAACTCGCATCAGTGCTTATGACCTCCGGCAGCGCGGGCGGCGTGGCATTCTGCCGCGCCCTCTGGATTGTCGTGACAGTCGCAATTAGGATCGCTGCATTCACCGTGACCCTGGCTCAGGAGCTCCGAGAACTCGTCAGCGAATCGGCGCGCGGCTTCCATACGGCCGGTCCCGGTCAGGCGATACTCCCCGGTCTCCTGTATCAATACGATATACTCCCGAGTCTCAAGATCCGCCAGAGTCGCCCGCACCAGTTCCTCCGGTTGCGCCAGGAAACGCGTCATCCCAGCCACTGTTGCGCTGGACCCGAGCCCTTCGCCCTCGAACCAGAATAGCAGCTCGAGCATCTCGTCACGTCGCGCGATCTCCTGCCCAGGATCATCGCTCATATATGGGACCAATAGGAGTGCGGAATGTGCATCATGCTGCCGAACACTGGGGAGATGCACGCGATGGCGCACTCAATTGCATATCACCTGAGGACTCCAGCGCAGCCAGGAGATCCTGGATCTTCTTCACGGCGGCATCCACCGCGGCGCGTACCGGTGCGGAGATATCGAACGTTAGCTCGTCCACCAGCAGCGGCTCGCAGCCCACGAGGATAACGCGCGGCGGGAGCACGCCCAGCGCCTGCGCCACCGAGAGTGCATGCGACGGGATGGCAACGTGCATGTCCACCTCATTCACTCGCTCCACGGATTCAACTTCCAGCACGTACACCGTACCGGGTGGTCCACCACGTGTCATCGCGTCGGCGATGATGAGATAGTCGCACGGTGTGAGCAGCTCCTGCGCGAGCCTGATTCCGCCCGTACCCACTTCCATGATCTCGATGCCGGCCTGACTGCCTGGCTTACCCACGCCCAGTGTTTCAAGTCGGTGGATCACCTCGACGCCGAATGCGTCGTCGCCACGGAGCACGTTGCCGAAGCCGGCGATCAAGGTACGCGACATCTCATCCGTCAGGGAAGAGTTGCGCCATGCTCCCTGCCGCATCCCGCGGCACGGGCTCGACGCCCACCGCGATCTGCACGTCACCGGCGTCCACGCGTACCGGATACACTCGGAGCCGGTCCTCATCGGGGTGGTCCATTCGTGCTCCGGTACGGAGGTCGTACTGACAACCGTGCCAGCTACACACAAGTATGGATCCGTCGAGAGTGCTGAACTCGAGAGGGAGCGGGCCTGTTCCGCAGTGGTTCGCCACGGCATAGAAATCACCGTCCACGTTCGCGAGGAGGACGGACTCGCCGTTCACGTCCTCGCTGTGCATCTCGCCTGGTGCCAGATCGTCAGCACCCATGACGGAATGATATACTGGCCTCTGCATCGGTCTTCGGCCAGCTAACTGGATCAGCTCAGGCTGCTTCTGGTGTTCCCGCTCTCCGATGGTCAACAGCTGAAAACCAATCGGCCCTTCTCGAAGCGCAGCTTCAAGATCGCGGCGGACTGCTTCTACACTTAGCTCACTTCCGTCCACGCCGTGCAGCTTTACGAACACCTCGCTCCCCACCACGTCGAGCAGCTCAACATCGACGCCGTGTCCGTGCAAGTGTCCGCGAACCGCGTCGAGCGCCTCTTCGGTCATCAGTCGGCGATCTACAGCCAGCAGGTCGTACGACATGAGCAGCAGGCGGATTGCAGGGTCAGCGGTAAGCTGAGTGATGGCAGTCTCGCCGCCCATGCTTTGAACCGCGTTGAACAGGTGCGTCAGTGCTGTGCGATGAACGGCGTCGATCCCACCGAGCAGCGCATTGACCTGCTCACCGACGACCGGATCGGGGTGCTGTTGCAGCGTCGCGATGAGGCGTGAGACATTGTCCAGGACATCTTCGCGGTCCGCAACTGGTTCGTTGTCGGTCGCGTCGCCTGTGACGTCGTCAGTAAAATCACTCGCGGTGAAGCTCACAGCTCGTTACTCATAAGACGCGCATCCCGGGCGCCACGGCGAACGTCAACGCGTGCACCGGAAGCAGAGCGACGGCAGCGTCATCGGTCGCCAGGCTTTTCACGAGCTCGCACACCTGCTCGAAGACGGATCGCACCGGCTCGCTCAATGCCGCGCCGAACTCATGTGCCTCGGGCTCGACTTCGACGACAATAGTCTCCGCGGGTAGGGCGTTGAAGTATCGCGTGATCACGAGTGTGTTTTCGAGCGCGATGATTCCGGTTACGGCGTCAGTCACAGCATCCTGAACCTCCTCGTCGGATGGAAGGACTCCATCCCAGCGATAGCAGCTCACCGTTCCGGGCACGCGATTCCCGCGCTTGACGGCCGAGACGACCACCATCCGGCTAAAGCGACTCTCGGCCGACTCATCATTCAGACGTTGCATGACGGCAATCGGATTGTAGCTCAGATCCTCGACGCTCACATTCAGCGGCGCGTCCCATGTGCTCAGTCGCTCCTGAACATCTATGCCGATGGAGTAGTCGCACAGATCGGGATATCCCACTCCCCCAACAATCACACGCGTCTTCATGCCGTCAATCGTCCAGGCCACACGCACACGTGTTCACTTCACGTGTGATCATTCCGCCCTCCGACTGGATATGCGTTGTGCATGGCATGCATGGGTCGAAGCTCCGGATCGCCCGCAGTACATCCAGACCTCGGAACTTCTTGGGATCGTCCGTCTCCTCAAGCAGTGGCGTGTTCAGCACGGCCTCCTCGTACGGCCCTGGCTGGCCCCAGCGGTCGGTTGGTGACGCGTTCCACGTTGACGGTGTGACGATCTGGTAGTTCGATACAGCCCCACGATCCAGCGTCAGATGGTGCGTCAGATACCCGCGACCGGCGCCCCAGAAGCCGACCCCGCGCTGTTCTCCCTTTGTCGGCATCTTGAAGGGCGTACTCGTCCGCGTATCACCATCCTTGAGGATCTCCATCGCCGCGAGCCAGTTGTTGAATGCGATCAGTGTGTTGAACGCCACGCTGAATGCACGGCTACGGTTTCGCTCGAAAGCATTCCATTCGGTGGGGACGTGCCACTCGAGCTCCGTTTCCGGAAGTGCGCCAGCCGGTAGGCGCATCTTGAGGGAGTGGCCGGTTGACTCTATGAAAGGATTTTCAGGCAGCTTCTGCGCGACAGCACTGTTCCAGAGTCGTGCGTAGCAGCCGCCCTCCATCGAATTTCGATCCCAGCGTGGGGTTGTGTCCCACGTGTACTTCTCCTTCCAGTTCTGTCCCTCCGGCCGCGGCCGCGTGACCTTGTTCCACGGATGGTAGGGAGAGAGCGGATTGCCGCTCGGATCCGTGGCGAAGTGTTGCTGCTGGCCATCGCCCGTCCACTCCGCGTAGTACGAGTGGTCGACGAATTCCTCGATCCCGATGTTGATGGTGCGGAGGTCGGTCGTGACGAGCTTTCCATCCATGATCACGCCGGGGGTAGCCCAGCGCCGGTTCCCCCATTCATCCGCGTTCTCGTATGTCGCGTCGTACGCGTCCGGGTGATCGAAGATTCCGGTGTCAATCATGTTTGCACGACGCGCACCCACTTTCTTGTACTCCGGATTTGCCTCGTAGAAGAACTCGGTAATGTCGTCCCAGATGAGCGCTATCTTCTTGGAGTAGTCGAAGAACTGCGACAGCCGCACGAACATCTCGTTCATAACCGTGAGATTGATCGTCGAGCTCATTCCTCCCGGCACTATGGTCTGCGGATGCGGGTACTTACCGCAGATGAGCACGTATGCCTCACGGGAGACACGCGTCATGTGCAACGCTTCGAGGTACAGTTTACCGGAGAGCGGATTCAGATCCGTCATCAGGTCGGCAATCGTCTTGAAGCCGTGTATCTCAGTGTGGCGAGCCTCAGTCTTCTTGGCGCGTTCGAACAGCGACGGATTGGTAGGTTCGACGATTGCCGCCGAGTAGTCGGGTCCGGCGAGGAGATGCAGGTGCAGCGGGTTGTCGTACAGGAACTCGAGCGCGAGCGCCAGGTTCCGAATGAGTACGCCCAAGGGCGGTGGAACGCATCCGATCGCCATCTCGATGGCGAGCGCCGAGCACGTGGCATGCACGCCTCCGCAAACGCCGCACGCTCGGCTCGTGATAAATATCGCGTCGCGCGGGTCGCGTCCCACCATGATGACTTCGTAGCCGCGGAAGAGCGTCGCGACCGACCTCGCCTCGACGATCTTGCGATTCTGGAAATCGGCGACCGTATGAAAGGCGAGCGCGCCCGCGACACGGGTGATGGGATCGAAGTCCATCGCCCCGGCGTTCGCATCGTGCCCGTTCCGCCGGACGAGCTCCGCAACTTTCTCCGCGGTCATCTGCCGGGGGCCACCCGTGGGTGGCGCCGCGTCAGCGCCGTACGGATTGCGAATTCCTTCACGCAGGAACGGCTTGCCCTGGGCATCGAACTCGACGGGCAGATTCTTGAAGCACATGATCGATTCCTGTCTGTATGGTGAGCGCTTGGTGAGCGCTAGGTGAGCTTGAAGACGGTGGCGGCGCGGCCGAGATTGCCATCGGCAACGCGAAGGCCGTCGAGCAGCGCGACCAGCGCCCCGTTAATCGTGGTCAATTTCTCGGGTAGCGGCTGCGTGTGACCCGCAACGGCTTCCAGCCCATCCGCAATTGCCGCAACGCTCTTGCGTGCGGCTAGCAGTGCCCACGCGATTGCAATGAGATAACCGGCCAGCGCCACGACCACCAGAGCGACGGCCACGAGTGTCAGCGTCAGCAACATAATGTATGCCTCATCATCGCGCTTTTCATTGAGCTCTCTCTTCGAGGACGTCGGCTACGGTCCCCAGTTTACTTGCAACGTCGCCTGCGGCGGATAGCATCTGGCCGGCGACTCCTATGGTCGCATCCAACGCTGTAACGTGCTGCGTATTCCCCGCGATTCCCCGAGCGGCGGTGAGCGATTCGGCTGCGTAGCGCTGGATGCCGCGCGCGGCAGACCAGGTTCGGTGCAGGAAATACAGCGACAGCGGTATGAAGACGACGAACGTCAGAATGAGCCCTATCCACCATATCGTGTAGACCGCTGATGGGAAGAGCGGCGCATTGCTCACCGCGTAGCTCATCTTCCCTCCTGCTGTGATACCGAGGTGATGAGGCCGCCGAGATTGGTGTCGATCGCGCCGAGGCCATCGCGAATGGCGGAGAGTCCGCCGTTGAGCTGAGTGACTGCGGGGGCCAGCGCTCCTGTCTGCACTTCGATAGCGCGCAGTCCCATCCGGATCTTGGA
>JBBSHV010000075.1:0-11308 GCA_038232435.1 Gemmatimonadales bacterium
GATGATCGGCGACCCCAGCGGCAAGAGCACCGAACGAACGCTCCAATCGCGCGAGCAGGTTACTGCGAATGTGGCCGGAATTTCGAGCCAACTGGAGCGCTTTCTGGATTTCTCCGGACCGACCGCCGCGCTCGTGCGTGATAACTCCGATTGGCTGCTGCCACTTGGCGCTGTCGATTTCATGCGCGATGTGGGCAAGCACTTCACCGTCAACTACATGATGGCGAAGGATTCGGTGAAGTCACGAATGGATAGCGGGATCTCTTACACCGAGTTCTCGTACATGCTGCTCCAGGCGTACGACTTTCTGGAGCTGTTCCGGCGTGACGGCGTGATGCTCCAGATTGGAGGCAGCGATCAGTGGGGAAACATCACGGCCGGCGTCGAACTCGTTCGCCGGTCGGAGGGAGGCGAGGCGCACGCGTTAACCTTTCCGTTACTGCTGACGTCGAGCGGCGCCAAGTTCGGCAAGACAGAGGCGGGCGCGGTCTGGCTGGATGCGGAACGCACGTCGCCTTACCAGTTCTACCAATTCTGGATCAACACCGAAGATAGCGACGTGGGGCGGTACCTGCGCCTGTTCACGCTGCTCGACCGCGCTGAGATTGACGCTCTGGAGAACGCGGCCATGGACCACCCGGAGCGACGCGAGGCACAGACGGCGCTGGCGAAGGATGTTACAACGCGCGTTCATGGCGTCGATGCTGCGCGAGTTGCGGGACAAGTTTCGGCGGTTCTGTTCGGCCACGGTGACGTTGCGGAGTTGACCGCCGAGGCGCTCGCCACGCTGGCCCGCGAGGTGCCGAGTATTACGGTAAAACGGGACGAGGCAGCTGGCGTGGCTGATCTCTTTGTGCGGGCTGGGCTGGTCAAGTCCAAAGGCGAAGCGCGCAGGCTGGCCGATCAGGGGGGCGCGAACGTAAACGGAGCGCGCGTCGCTGGTTCGGCGCCGGCTAATGCCATCGAGCCGCTCGCCGGCTCGTATCTACTGCTCAGAAAAGGGGCGCGTGGCTACGCCGTAGTACAGTTGGTGGGATAGCCAAGCGGCTATCCCACCAGAATCTTACACGCTCGTCGGCATTAAGGGAGCGGCGGTACGTTGGGCTCCGCACTCGAGCCCCAGAGCTCTTTCAACCGGTCATCCCTTCCGCAACCACGACGGTACGCATTGTACCGGTCCGGGTTCTTATCGGCGAAATGCTGATGGTATGCTTCCGCGTTGTAAAACGTGGCGGCCTGGGCGATCTCCACTACGATCGGCTTATCAAAGAGGCCCGACTTGGCGAGATCCTGCTTGGACTTCTCCGCTGCCTGATGCTGCGCTTCGTTATTGTAGAATATGGCGGGACGGTACTCCGTTCCCTGGTCACAGAACTGACGGTTGCGGCTGACCGGGTCGATGTTGTGCCAGTACACGTACAGCAGTTTATCGTACGAAGTCTTGGATGGATCGTAGCGCACCTGCACTGATTCAGCGTGACCGGTTGTGCGCGAGGAAACGTCGTCGTACGTCGGGTTCTGCGTGTGTCCGCCGGTATAGCCTACTGTCGTAGAGATGACGCCCGGAGTATGGTCAAATGGGCGCTCCATGCTCCAGAAACATCCACCGGCAAACGTCGCGATCTCGACCGCGGGATCCGCGTGACGTGCAACGGCTGGACGCGCCGCCACGAGCGTAGCAGCCGACGCGGCGAGCACGAGGGGCACAAATATTGACTGATGCAATTTCGACATTAATTCACCTGGTTGGACGGGGCTAGCACTCGACAGAGTCATTCAAAGCTACAATTGCCATACATATCTATACCCGCGAGAGCGCCGGTAGTTCGCTCCTATTGCGCTGCATCTATCCGTTCCATGGCTGCCGAATCAACGTGATAGCTCAGTACGCACCGCAAGACAAAATGCTCCCCTGGATTCAGGTCACGCCCGGCGCGCCATATTTCGAGACCGAGAACGGTGACGCGTGGACCCCGATCGGACAGAACGATGCAATCACCTGGCCCGATCTCGAGGGGCTGTTCCGCCGCAAGGACATTGCTTCGGTCGACCGGTATCTTGGTACCCTCAAAGCCAGTGGCGTGACGTGTCTCAGGCTAATGCTAGAGTACTGCCACCGAGAGCACCGATATCTCGAACGGGAAGTCGGCCGGTTCGCACCGAATATGGTGCGGCTATGGGATGACCTGTTCGCGCTATGCGAGCAGCACGGTCTGCGCGTGCTGGTCACGCCATTCGATACGTTCTGGATGTGGAAGCGTTGGAAGCGGCATCCGTACAGCCGTGTTAATGGAGGTCCTTGTAACAAGCGGTCCCGGCTCCTCCTGTGCAGCGACACGCGCGCGGCGATCAAGGGTCGCCTTGGCTTTGCGGTCGATCGGTGGGGCGGTAGCGGAGCACTCTTCGCGTGGGACCTGTGGAACGAAATTCATCCGGGGCACGCTGAGGAGAGCGCAGACTGCTTCGACGATTTCATCGCCGACCTTAGTCAGTTCGTGCGTGACCGCGAATGCAGGCTGTATGGTCGCTCTCACCCGCAAACCGTCTCCATGTTCGGACCGGAGATTGGCTGGCGTCCGTGGCTCGATCTCACCACTCCCATATTCCGGCATCCTTCGCTCGACTTTGCCACCATTCACGTGTACGCGGAGGGGACAATCGATGCTCCGAAGAACACCGTCGACCCCGCGGTGGCCATGGGAGCCATCGTGCGCGATTCACTGGACCAGATCCGGGATAACCGCCCTTTTCTCGACACCGAGCACGGTCCAATCCAAACTTTCAAGGATCGCAGAGTCACTCTTCCCGAAGCTTTCGACAGCGAATACTTCAGCCACCTGCAGTGGGCGCATTTCGCCTCAGGTGGCGCGGGCGGAGGCATGCGTTGGCCCAATCGTCATCCACACACTTTGACGCCCGGGATGCGCCTGGCGCAGCGCTCGCTTGCCGGATTTCTTCCGCTGGTCGACTGGAGTAGCTTCCAGCGCCGGAATCTCAGCAAGGAGATCATCGTCTCCAGTCGTGCACAATGGGCACGGTTTGCCTGTGCGGACGATCGACAAGCAGTGGTCTGGCTGCTTCGCTCCGACCGCAAAGGCGCGGACAGGATGTTGATGCGCGACGCACCAGCCGCGCATGTCTCTATTCAGCTTCCCGCACTTCGCGCGGGCCGCTACCGCATCACGTCGTGGGATACGACCCGAGGGGAGGCGCGCTCAGTCACCGAGGTATACCACGAATGCGGCGGCGATTTGACCGTGCAGCTGGGCCCGATTACCACAGATGTGGCCGTGTGCGTCTCACAGCTCCGGTGACCTCTCTCAGCGAGAGTACTCCCCCTCTGCTTCCTGCCATAGGCGGACGTAATCCGGCAGATGCGGGGAAGCAACGCCCGGCACGAGAGTCTCCGCGACTTCGCGCGCACCAAGCGTGCCGCCCGATCGCCGCAGAAAGCGTACTCGAACGATCGACACAGCCGCGACACGACCGTCGCGGACGAATGTCTGCCGGATGTAGAAGGACTTGTCATCCCAACCAAGCACGCGCGTCCACATCTCGAACTTTGCGAACAGGCCGAGCGACTCGCGGAATCTGATCGTCTCGGCCGCAATAACGGTGTACCACCCGAGGTCGCGCAGACGGCGACGGACCCCGCTGCGGATTATTGAATCGACCCGGCCTAGATCCATGAGCGTCAGATAGCGCCCGTTGTTCATGTGCATCAGTACGTCGATGTCGGATGGCCACACTCTGAACGTGAGCGATGTCTCGTCCATCAAGCCGATGTGCGGACGCCGCGTCGCCATGAATAGCACTCGCAGCATCCTGAAGATGAGATTCACTGTCGCCGCATCACCGTCTGCGCCCGATGGTCACGCATCCGTCATGCATCGGTCATGCATCGGTCATGCATCTCTCTTGCGAAAGTCATCTATCTGCCGGCGCTCCTGCTTGCTCGGACGTCCGACGTCGCGCGATCCCGGGAAGGACTCGAGCCGTCGCTGCGCGGCCAATGCCTCGCGCGCCGTAATGCTCTCCGGCAATTCCGCATACAGCTCCGTGGCGACCGAGGCCGGACCGCGGCGCTCCGAGATCGCTCGCACCGTGACTCGGCTCTCGAACGGGCCGGAGCGCACCTGCACCTCATCACCGACGCGGACAGTTTTGGAGCGCTTCACTCGCTCGCTGTTCAAGTGGACCTTGCCGCCGTCGACAGCATCAGCCGCTATCGAACGCGTCTTGAAGAAGCGCGCTGCCCAGAGCCACTTATCCAATCGGATCGACTCTGCATCGCTACCACCATTCCTGGAATCCTGGTTCTGTGCCATTCGGTATCTCCGTATCCTCGCGCTATTCCCCGCCCCCAATGCGGCGCGGATCGAGAGCGTCGCGCAGCGCGTCGCCCAGCAGATTGAAGCCCAGTACAGCAAGGCCGATTGCCAGGCCGGGCGCTACTGACGTCCACGGCGCGCTGCGAAGTTGATCCAGGTCACGGCCATCTGCAATCATGCTTCCCCAACTGGCCGTTGGCGGCTGAACGCCGAGGCCGAGGAACGAGAGCGCCGCCTCCGCCATTATTGCGCCGGCGACTCCGAGTGTTGCGGCTATTACCACCGGCCCGGCGACGTTGGGAAGGATGTGCCGCAGCATGATTCGCCTGCCTGTGCCTCCGAGCGCGCGGGCAGCCTGGACGTACTCCAGGCCACGCACCACGAGCACCTGACCGCGCACAAGACGAGCCATGCCAGCCCAACCGACCACACCTATCGTCACAAACACGACGCCAAGTGACGGCTGCAGCGCGGCCGCCATCGCGATGAGTAGCAGCAGCGTCGGAAAGGCGAGCGTGACGTCAGCAAGGCGCATCACGACTTCATCGACCCACCGGCCATAGAAGCCGGCGAGCAATCCCAGCGTGACGCCGATGCCGACCGCTATGGTCTGCGAGATGAACCCCACCATGAGTGATACGCGCGCACCGTAAACGAGTCGCGCCCATACGTCCCGCCCCTGGACATCGGTGCCCAGCCAGTGCGCGCGCGAGGGCGGCTCCAACAGATTGATAAGATCGATCGAGTTGGGATCGTACCGCGCGATCAGCGGTGCCGCGAGGGCCATGAGCAGCATCAGCAGGACGACCGTTACGCCGATCCTGGTGCGCGGATCAGCGAGTATGCGGGTACGCGTGCTCAAAGTGTGGGATCTCGCAGTTCCGGTGGCGTTTCCGGTGGCTGGCGCCGCCACCGGCGGTGATGCCAAAAATACTGCTCCGGCGCCGTCCGCACCCAACGCTCGAGAACGGCCGTGTAGTTGGCGACGATCGCGTCCACGTCTGCATCCCGGTCGCCCGTGTCGATTATCGGGATTGACTCCACGCTAACACGATATCGCCCGCTTGGCTGTCGCAGAGCGGTGACGAACAGCGTGGGCACGCGATACCGCATCGCGAATACAGCCGCACCACGCGGAGTTTTGGCCGGCCGGCCGAAGAACGGAACGAATGTGGAAGCGAGTCCCAGCACGCCCTGATCAGCGACAAACGCGACGGCGCGACCTTCCCTGAGAGAGCGCGGGGTCCTGCGTACAGCCTCACGGTCGCGAACCACGGTCATCCCGAGGGTCGCGCGCGTCTGATTCAGATACGTGTCGAATAACGGGTTCGCCTGCGTGCGCACGATCACGTCCATCGGAACTCCGCGCGCGGCGACGTATGCACCGGCCAGCTCCCAGTTGCCGAGATGGCCGGTGATAAGAATCGCGCCCTTGCCGGCCGCCATGGCTTCGTCGATCAGCTCGAACCCCTCAGCCGATTCGACAAGATCAAGCACGCCGCTCTGCCCGATTGAAGGCAACAGGGCAGTCTCGATCGTGGAGCGACCGAGATGCGCGTACGCCGCACGTGCGAGCGCGGATACCTCATCGGCCGATCGCTCCGGGAACGCCGCCGCTATCTGCCGCTCGACTACATGGCGCCGCACATGGAATGGACGAAAGCCCAACAGTCCGAGTCGGGCGCCGAACGCGCCTGCCGCGCCCCACGGCATCGCGTGGAGCGACCCGACCACACCTCTGAGCGCATAGTACTCGGCGCGATGCGCAGCGGTAGCGCTACCGGTAGCGGGAGTGTTGGCTTCAGCCACGCGATACGCACTCGCGCACAAAGCGTGCGGTCTCGTCCGCGACTCGCGGCCAGTTGTAGTGCGTCTCAACCGCGGCGCGCCCGGCCGCGCCCATGCGCGCTCGTAGCTCCTCGTCGCGAAGCAGGGTGCGGATCGCGCCGGCGACCGCCGCCACATCGTTCGGGTCGACGATAATCCCCGTTTCCCCATCGCGAACGGCGGAGCGAATGCCGCCGGAATCGCCGGCCACGATAGGGAGCTCGGCTGCAGAGGCCTCCAGGAACGAGATGCCAAAGCCCTCGACATTTATGGCGCGGTCGACGCGCGACGCACCGAGATAGATGGTGGACGTGGAGTATGCCTCGGGAAGCTCGTCGTCTCGCATCGGTCCGGCAAATCCAACGCGATCCATCACATCCAGATCGGCCGCAAGATTTCGTAGCCGAGCCTCATCGGGCCCCTCCCCGACCAGGACGTAACGCAGATCCGGGAACTCATCGCGCAGAGAGGCAAGTGCGCGGATTCCCACGTCCTGTCCCTTGTGTGGCACCAACCTAGCGACGGTGAGCACGATCGGAGCGCGACGCACGCCCCAGCGCTGCCGCAATGTCCCGGAATCGCGGTCGGGTCCGAACTGGTTGGGGTCGGTTCCGAGATCGAGCGCGGCCACCGGAGGTGGCGTGCTAATTCCGACTTCCTTCATGACATCGCGAGCAAGCTGCGCCACCCACTCCGACGTCGCCACTATTCCTGCGGAATCACCCATGATGAGGCGCGCAGTTCGGCGCTTGAGCGCGCTACGTTGTGCCTTCTCACGCTCGCGCAGCAGGTCACCACCGTTCACGTAAACCACGTACGGTATGCGCAGTCGCTTGTGCGCCCACCATACCGCGTAGCCCGCCGGCCGAATGTTACCACAATGAATTACCTGCACGCGGTTGCTGCACCGCTTGACCAGCCACCGGGCCCATCGCATCTGGTTCGCGAATCGTTTGGCGCGCGCAAAGTTGAACGGTTGCCGCTCCACAAGGTAATCGTCGCCGAGGCCGTATTTCGCCGCGTCCGGCGTTGCCACTGTCGACACCGACATCGGTTCCGGATAGTAGCGCACCAGCTCCACGTGTCGCCGCGCCATCCCGCCGAGGTCTGGAGAGAAGTCCTGCGTGACGAACATGTGGCGCACGGTATCGCTGTTGGACTCGGCCACGGACTCGGCCACGGATTCAGCTTGCGTTGGAACCAGCCGCGACTTCCTCTTGAGCGGCGTAGTAACGCCACGTTCGCGCCAGCCCATCGCGCAGGAGGACCTGCGGAAGCCAGCCGAGGCGGGTGCGTATCTTTTCCGGACTCAACGCGCGGCGCCGGATGTTATCAATATCTCGGCGGTCGACGTGCTCTATCGTGATCGTGCCGCCGGCAAGCGCGTTGACGTGCGACGCGAGTGTGTTCACACTCGTTTCGATCCCCGTCCCAATATTGAACACATCGCCCAGCGCTTTGGGAGATATTGCCGCGAGGATGGTTCCGGCAACGGCATCGTCCACGTACGTGTAGTCGCGCGTCTGCTCTCCGTCCCCGTGCACGATTAACGGTGAGCCAGCGAGTGCGCTGTCGATGAACTTGCCAATTACACCGCAGTAAGGATTCCGGGTTGTCTGCCCGGGACCGTACACGTTGGAGTAGCGCACGCACACTGTAGGCACATCATAGGTCATGTCATACAGCAGCGTGTATTCCTCGCCTAACAGCTTGGTGGCGGCGTAGTGGTTCAGGATATTGGGCGGGTCCAGTTCGTCCGCCGGTAAATGTCTGCAATTGCCGTATATGGATGTGCTCGATGTGTACAGAAAGCGCTGGAACCCGGCTGGGCGTTCGTGCCGCAGGAACTCGAGCATGCGGAGAGTGCTGAGCGCGTTCACGGAGAGGTCGCTCTCCGGGTCCTGACCGGCGGTGAGGATCGTGCGGCACGCGAGATGAAATACCCACGGTGTCTCCCGCAAGAGCGGACCGAATACGGCTGGATCGCGCACGTCGCCCACGACAATATCGACGTTATCGGGCGTTTCGATCGGCAGCGTCGCGTTGGAACAATCATCAAGCACGGTGACGTGGCAGTCGAGTTGCTCGGCCAAAGCGCGCGTGAGATTCCAGCCGCAGAAGCCGAGGCCACCGGTGACCAGAACCCGCTGCCCACGAATTGGCTTGTACCGATCAGTCGTCACAACGCCCTACCATCGGTGAAACGTTCAGTGTGTCCGAGTCGCGAGCCTGCATCGCTACGCGGCTCATAACGAGTTGACCCAACCGTGTCTCGACAGAAGCGTCTCGACGCGTGCGTCATACGTGTGATGCGCACGCACGAACCGCTCACCCTCCACCCGTACACGCTCTCGCAAAGCGGCATCGCCAAGATACCGCTCCGCCTGAGCGACGCACGACTGCATATCCGTGTACCACGCGCAGTGTACGCCATCCAGCAACATCTGCTCAACGCCGGGCGTTCCGGGGCCAAGATAGAACCCGCCCGCCAGCATCGTCATCCACATGCGGTCGGACGCCGCGTTGGACGCCTGCATCATGACTGCGGGTAAAATGCCGAGCATAATCTTACTGCTGGAGCAGACGCGCGCGAAGTCGGTACCCTCCACGGGACGCCCGGACCAGTTGATGCTGTCGCGCCACCGCTCCCACTGCGTTCCCCACACCTTTACCTGGAATTGACGCGACAGCCGGGCGAGAAACTCTGCTCTGCTCGGGTCGTATCCCGTACCGGTGAAGCTGATGTCGGAAGCGAACTCCGGGCACGGTGGTTGAGGGCGAACGGACTGGTCCGCCGCCGCCGGCAGGAACTCCGCGCGCAGGCCGAGCGCGCGCCACTCCTGTTCAAAGCCGGTCACGAAGAATGTATCCGCCAGCTTCCCGGCGCCGATCACGTGCGCGACGTCGGGTCGCTCGGGCACGTCGAAATATGCCGCGTCGTGATACCACAGGACGCTCGGTACGCCGCGGACCACCTCAGTGACCGTATCGAGGTCAAGCGCGAGACACTTGGACAGAACGACAAAGTCGGGCCTGAATTGCCGTGCTCGTGTTGACACCCAACGTTGCGTCACAGCTCGGCCTACCGCGCGCTTCACACGCCGATCGTCCATCAGCAAGGTGGTGTGACCCGCGCGTTTGAGGGCGCGCTGCACCGCCGCCTCCATCCGCCACGGGTTGGAGCTGCCGACGATCAGGATGCGCACGCGACCGGATGAACCAACATGCGTCAGCGACGGCGGCGCGACGTCGCGGTTGCAGCCGCCCGCTCGAATCCATCCACCATCGCCGCCTCGGGAAACTCGCGCACGACCCGCGCCCAGGCGGCGTCACCCATGGTTTCGCGGCGAATGTTGTTCGACAACAGCTCCGCCAGTGTGGCCGCCGTGAGAAACGCATCGTCCCTCGGTAGGATCACCCCTGTAATCTCGGAAAGCATGTACTGCTCGGCCACGGAGCTTTCGTTACTCAATACTGGAATCCCCAGCGACATGAAGTCGAGTATTCCGTACGCCGCCGTATCGTTGTCCGCGACCACCCACCCCAGCACCGAGTCCCGCATGATCTCCGTCTGATCGGCCCGCTCCCCCAGGAATGCAACGAGCGAGAGAGAGCCGAGTGCGGCAGCCTGCATGCGCAGATCGTCATCGTATGCGCTCTCACCGACGACGAGCAGCCTGAGCGTTGGATGTCTTGGTGCCAACATCGCGACCGCACGGATTGCGGCCGCGGCACGGCTGCGCGACGAGGCGTCGTGAACGCAGACGATGTCTGCGTGCTCACCCACTCCCTCGGATGCCTGCCGCGGCGGTGGCTCCGCCACCCCGAGCGGCGCCACGACACGACCGCCCGCGCCACGGGGAATGGGCGCGGCGCGCAGGTCGCGCTCGGTCGCAAACAGATAGCATGTCGGAGCGAGCGAGGTGGCGAGGCGCCCGGTGCGGCGGAGGCGCAGCCCCGTGCCGGCCGGAATGCGGCGAATAACTCGCGCGCGCGATCCAAGCCTGAACGCGACCGACGCCACAAAGTGCTCTCGATCAGTATGCACGAAGACCACATCCGCGCGCTGCCGCCGAGCGATGCCGCGAAGACGCTGCGCCGCTCCGAGCCAGGTCCGATCCAGCGATAGCAACTCCACCGCCAACGCAGAACGCGTTCCAGTCGAACGCGTTCCAGCAGCGGCCATCTCAGAGACAACCCGCTCGACGGTGCTGTTAGGCTCGGCTGCGAACACCACCGAATGCCCGCGTCTCGCCAGACCTCGTGCAGCAGCCGCAAACGCACGCGCGGTGCCGGACCATTCGTGCGCGGAGTGGACAAAGAGATAGTTCACGTATGGTTCACGTATGGCTCACGTCAGGCCAGTGATGGGATCGGGTTTGATGCTACGGGCGCGTTCCGCGGATGGACGTCGCCAAACTGCAACTGGTAAAGCCGCGAGTACACGCCGCGCCGCGCGAGCAGCTCCTGATGCGTACCACGCTCGACGATTTCCCCCTGATCCAGCACCAGTATCTGCGTTGCGTGCTGAACCGTAGAAAGACGGTGCGCGATCACGAATACCGTGCGCCCCTGCAGCAGCCTGTCAACTGCCGCCTGCACCAGACGCTCGGACTCCGTGTCCAGCGCGGAGGTGGCCTCGTCCAAAATAAGAATCGGAGGATCGCTCAGCAGCGCCCGCGCGATCGCGATACGTTGACGCTGACCACCGGAGAGACGAGTGCCGCGTTCACCCAGCAAGGTATTATATCCGTCCGGGAGCGCTGCGATAAAGGCATGCGCGTTCGCGGCCCGCGCAGCCGCCTCAATCTCCGCATCCGTGTACTTGCCCCCGGAACCGTAGGCAACGTTGTTTCGGACCGTGTCGTGAAAGAGAACCGTGTCCTGACTCACGATTCCGATGAGCGATCGGAGCGAGGTGAGCGCGATCGCTTGCGTGTCCACACCGTCCAGGCTGATCACGCCAGCGGTCGGATCATACAAGCGCGGGATGAGGTCGACCAGCGTCGTCTTGCCAGCTCCGCTCGCGCCCACCAGCGCAATCACATCGCCGCGCGTCGCGAGAAAGGAGATATCGCGGAGAACCGCATCCTCGTCGTATGCAAAGCCGACCCCGTCGAACACAATGTCTTTCTTGAACTCCGTCACCA